>DCGN01000061.1 GCA_002315275.1 Clostridiales bacterium UBA1777 | reverse complement strand
GGCTTCGGTGTAGGCGCAGGTGTCGGCGCGGGTGTGGCTGTGGGCGTCGGCTCGGTATAGGTGAGCCACGGGTTATTCGGGTCGGGGTCAGTCGGATCCCAGCCGCGGCAGGTCTCGTTGTCGGAAATATACGGCCTTGTCGGCTTGCCGAGCGGGCCGGGGTCTTCGCTCATGTAGAACTCAATGCCGACTATCTCGGACGCATTTTCGTATATCCACTTTGCGTCCTTTACCTGCAGTCTCACGCAGCCCGCCGAGCAGCTCGTGCCGAGCTGGTCAAACTCCCAGTACTCAAGGGAGGACGGGTCGCCGAATACTGTGTACGGTACGGAATGGAACAGGATATTGCCGCATATCTGCGTGCTGTACTGGCCGTATACGTTTCCAAAGAGATAGTGCCATCTGTACTGTACGCCGGGCTTATATACGCCCCTTGTCGGCGTATCGTCACCCGTGGAGCAGACCATCGCCTTGTACGGGACGGTGTAGTCGCCCGTCTCGTCCATCGTATAAACGGTCACAACGTTTTCCTGAACGTTGATTTTCACATAGTAAAGTCCGATATCGTCGGTATTCGGGAATTCGGGCTCGTAATGCGCGGGAACAGTAGTGGGCTCGGGTGTCTCTGTCGGCTCTGCTGTAGGCTCTTCAGTCGGTTCAGGCTCATCGGTCGGTGCGGGAGCAGGTGTCGGTTCTGCCGTGGGCTCCGGTGATGCCTCCGCCGCAGGCTCTGCTGTCGTTGTCGGCTCGGACTCTGCCTCGAGAGCAGTATCTTCTTCGGGCGCGGGAGCCGCCTCGGACACGGGCACATAATCATGCGCGATGAACACCGCATGATAAATGTTGAAGTCCTCCTCGCTGACGGTCGCTCCGCACAGAAGGCAGAATATTAAGACCAATATTACAAATCGCTTCATATAGCAAAATAAAACCCCTTATAATGTGAGGTGGATATTATACTATATTTTTCGCACTTTTTCAACTATTTCGGACTCGGTTCGCCGTCCCTATGCCGGTGCGGCATTTGCTGTGCAAAAATTGCACAGTTATTTTTTCTTGAGGGGGTTTAATTCCTATTAAATTTGTGGTATATTAAATTCACAGAGAAATTATAGGAATTAGGAGGGATGCGTCTTGAATATAACGACAAAAGGCAGATATGCTTTGCGCGTCATGATGGATCTTGCCGACCATTCGGAGGACGGCTTTGTCTCGATCAAGACCGTGTCCGAGCGGCTCGGGATATCGATGAAGTATCTTGAGATGATTGTCGCTAACCTCAAAAAAGCCTCCCTGCTTGACAGCACCCGCGGGAAGGACGGCGGATACAAGCTCATCAAGCCCGCCGCAGATTACTCTGTCGGAGAAATACTGCGCAGCACGGAGGAAAACCTCGCTCCCGTATCCTGCATCAAGGGCGGCGAGATGTCCTGCGAGAGAGCGGGCGACTGCAAGCTCGCCCCGATGTGGTCAAGGCTTGACGGGATCATGAGCAGCTACCTTGACACCGTCAGTCTCACAGACCTTATTAACGGAAATATCAAATAACATATAAAACGATACGAAAGGAAGATAACAATGTTTGTTTACGTAGATAATGCCGCAACCACGTCCGTCAGCAAGACGGCCTTGAACGCAATGATGCCCTATCTCACGGAGTTCTACGGAAATCCGTCCAGCCTTTACGATTTTGCCCAGAAGGCAAAGGAGGGGCTCGATGAGGCGAGATCCACCGTCGCCGCCTGCCTCAATGCCGAGCCGCGCGAGATCTATTTCACCTCCGGCGGCAGCGAGGCTGACAATCAGGCTATCATGTCCGCCGCAAGGCTCGGCGCGAAGAAGGGCAAAAAGCACATCATCTCCACGAAGTTCGAGCACCACGCCGTGCTCCATACGCTCAAGCGCCTTCAGAAGGACGGCTTCGAGGTCACACTTCTCGATGTCCACGAGGACGGAGTTGTCCGCGTGGAGGATGTCGCCGCCGCTATCCGCGAGGACACCGCGCTTGTAACTATCATGTTCGCGAACAACGAGATCGGCACGGTTCAGCCCATCACCGAGATCGGCGCTCTCTGCCGCGTGAATGGCATCCCCTTCCACACCGATGCCGTTCAGGCAGCCGGTCATATGGCGATCGACGTCAAGGCGATGAATATCGACATGCTCTCTATCTCCGGCCACAAGTTCCACGCCCCCAAGGGCATCGGCGCTCTGTATGTAAAGAAGACGCTTCCCCTCTTCAACCTCATCGAGGGCGGCGCACAGGAGCGCGGCAAGAGATCCGGCACCGAGAACATGGCAGGCATAATCGCAATGGCCGCCGCTCTCAGGGAATCCTGCGAGAACATGGAGGAGAACGCAAAGCGCATTTCCGCCATGCGCGATAAGCTCTTCACGGAGCTGAGCAAGATACCTCACAGCAAAATAAACGGCAGCCTTGAGCATCACGTTCCCGGCACGGTGAATATGTGCTTTGAGGGCATCGAGGGCGAGTCCCTTCTGCTGATGCTCGACGCGAACGGCATCTGCGCCTCGTCCGGCAGCGCATGCACCTCCGGCTCGCTTGACCCGAGCCATGTTCTTCTCGCTCTCGGCCTCCCCCACGAAGTGGCGCACGGATCGCTTCGCCTCTCCATCGGCGAGTATAACACCATGGAGGAGATCGACCACATCATTGAGGTAGTGCCCAAGGTGGTCGGTTATCTCAGAAACATGTCCCCCGTATGGGACGAGCTTGAAAAGGGCGAGAGACCCCATCTGATTTAATAAATACTTGATATATACAATAAGGAGGAAAAAATAATGGCTCTTTACAGCGAAAAGGTTATGGATCATTTCCAGAATCCCCGCAACGTCGGCAAGCTCGAGGATGCGGACGGCATAGGCGAAGTCGGCAACGCCAAGTGCGGCGACATTATGAGGATGTACATCAAGGTCGATAACGGCATCATCTCAGACTGCAAGTTCAACACCTTCGGCTGCGGCAGCGCGATCGCGACCAGCTCCATGGCTACCGAACTCATCAAGGGTAAGCCCATTGAGGAAGCTCTCAAGCTCTCCAACAAGGCTGTCGTTGAGGCGCTTGACGGTCTGCCCGCCCACAAGCTGCACTGCTCCGTTCTGGCCGAGGAGGCTGTACGCGCCGCCGTCAAGGATTATTATGACAGAAACGGCATTGCCTACAATGCAGAGGAGTTCGTCATCCACGACTGCGAGCACTGTGCCGACGAGGAATGAGCGGTCGGTAAAGCATTAACGTACCCGCCGCGGGCGCCGCTTGATACGCTGCGCCCGCGGCGTTTTCATTTGTCCGTTTGCGGGAGAGTTTTTCGCGGTTTCGCAAAAAAATTGTTGCTTTTTTCAAATCGGTGTGCTATAGTAATCAAGCGCCGATAAATGCGCGAGTGGTGGAATTGGC
>DCGN01000141.1:18966-19299 GCA_002315275.1 Clostridiales bacterium UBA1777 | reverse complement strand
TAAGGACAAGGGCAAAGAGGGCAAGATCCTCGTTGCAGACCCCAAGGCCGACAAGGTCATCGTTGAGGGTGTCAATGTTGCCACTAAGCACCAGAAGGCACAGAAGCAGGGTCAGGAGGGCGGCATAATCAAGGTCGAGACTCCTATCTATGCCTGCAAGGTCGCTCTGGTCTGCCCCAAGTGCGGCAAGGCCACCCGCGTCGCTCACAAGTTCGTCGGCGACAAGAAGGTCCGCGTCTGCAAGAAGTGCGGCGCAGAAGAAATCTGAGAAAGGAGATAACTTACTATGACAAGAATGAAGAAAAAGTATGTTGAGGAAGTTGCTCCTGCTCT
>DCGN01000141.1:18350-18871 GCA_002315275.1 Clostridiales bacterium UBA1777 | reverse complement strand
GCTGCGGCGACTGCAAGGACAATGCCAAGGCTCTCGAAGCTGTTATCAAGGACATCTCCGCTATAACCGGTCAGCATGCTGTTGCTACCGTTGCAAGAAAGTCCGTTGCTAACTTCAAGCTCCGTGAAGGCATGAAGGTCGGCGTTAAGGTCACCCTGCGTGCAGACCGTATGTGGGAGTTCCTGGACAGACTGTTCAACGTTGCTCTCCCCCGTGTTCGTGACTTCCGCGGTATCTCCGCTGATGCTTTTGACGGCCGCGGCAACTACAGCCTCGGACTCAAGGAGCAGATCATATTCCCCGAGATCGAGTATGATAAGATCGAGAAGCTGCGTGGCATGAACATCGCAATCACCACCACCGCTCAGACCGACGAAGAGGCTCGCGAGCTCCTCAAGCTCATGGGCGCTCCCTTCGTGAACTAAGGAGGACTAATTAATGGCTAAGAAATCTATGATCCTTAAGCAGCAGGCTCCTGCTAAGTTCTCCACCCGCGCTTACAACCGCTGCAAGATCTGCGG
>DCGN01000141.1:17064-18311 GCA_002315275.1 Clostridiales bacterium UBA1777 | reverse complement strand
ATCTGCCGTATCTGCTTCCGTGAGCTGGCATACAAGGGCCAGATCCCCGGTGTAAGAAAGGCAAGCTTCTAATTTATGTAATTGACTACCCCGGAGCCGTTTTTCAGCCCGAAAAACGGTATCCGGGATAGTTTGCGTAAAAAAAGTCTTGCAAAATCGCGAATTTTTCGAAAAAAAGTATAGCCAAACAGAAAAATTCGTGCTATAATTACTCTGTTGCGACTCCGGGACTTGATCTCTCCCGGCTTAGCATAAATTGGATGGCGAAAGGCCATGGCCAATCAAGTATTGGCATGGAACCTCGCCGCCGAAACTGTCAAAATGACAGTAACTCTAAATCAGGAGGAACACACTATGCAGATCACAGACCCCATTGCAGATATGCTTACCCGCATCCGCAACGCCGGCAGCGCAAAGCATGAATCTGTAGACATCCCCGCATCCAAGATGAAGAAAGCGATTGCTGAGATCCTTCTCAACGAAGGCTACATCAAGAACTTCCAGATCATCGAGGACGACACTCCTCAGGGCATCATCCGCGTCACCCTCAAGTACCTCCCCGGCAAGGAGAAGGCCATTCAGGGTCTTCGCCGCGTCTCCAAGCCCGGCCTTCGCGTTTATGCCGGCGCTGACGAGCTGCCCCGCGTCCTCAAGGGACTGGGCATTGCCATCATCTCCACCTCCAAGGGCATCATGACCGACAAGGAAGCTCGCAAGGCTAACGTCGGCGGTGAAGTCCTCGCGTTCGTATGGTAAGGAGGAAACCGGAATGTCTAGAATAGGAAGAGCACCCATCACTATCCCCGCAGGCGTTGAAGTATCTGTCAACGAGAACAATCACATCACTGTTAAGGGTCCCAAGGGCACCCTCGAGCGTGACCTCGTTCCCCAGATGAACATCGCAATCGAAGCAGGCGTCATTCACGTCTCCCGTCCCGACGATACCAAGGCAAACCGTTCTCTCCACGGCCTCACCCGTACCCTCGTTGACAACATGGTACAGGGCGTTACCAACGGCTTCGAGAAGAAGCTCGAGATAAACGGCGTTGGCTACCGTGCAACCAAGGAGGGCAAGGATCTGGTCCTCAACATCGGCTACTCCCACGTCATCAAGATGAGCGAGAACGCTGACATCCAGATCGATGTTCCCGATGCAAACCACATAGTCATCAAGGGTATCGACAAGCAGAAGGTCGGCCAGTTTGCAGCAGAAGTTCGTGGTAAGAGACCTCCCGAGCCTTACAAGG
>DCGN01000141.1:15742-17019 GCA_002315275.1 Clostridiales bacterium UBA1777 | reverse complement strand
CGCCGCAAAGAAGGCAAGACCGGTGCTAAGTAATTGGAGGTGTGCCTGAATGATTAAAAGACCTGATACCAGAGGACAGCGCATTAAGCGCCACAACAGAGTACGCAGCAAGATCTCCGGCACTGCCGAGATGCCTCGTCTCTGCGTTTTCCGCAGCGAAAACAACATCTATGCCCAGATCATTGACGACGTAGCACAGACAACTCTCGTTTCTGCTTCTTCCGTCGAGAAGGGCTTTGAAGGCAACGGCGGCAACTGCGATGCCGCAAAGAAGATCGGTGCAGTCGTTGCAGAGCGCGCTCTGCAGAAGGGCATCGAAAATGTCGTGTTCGACCGCGGCGGTTACATTTACCACGGTCGTGTCAAGGCACTGGCTGAGGGCGCCCGCGAAGGCGGCCTGAAGTTCTAAGCAGGAGGGAACAATAATGGCATACAATAATGACAGAAGAGATCGTCGCAAGGACGAAGCACCTTCCGAGTTCATCGAGAAGGTAGTATCCCTCAACCGCGTCAGCAAGACCGTCAAGGGCGGCCGTGTTGCAAAGTTCGCCGCTCTGTGCGTTGTCGGTGACGGCAAGGGCCGCGTCGGTTACGGCATGGGCAAGGCAAACGAAGTTTCCGAAGCTATCCGCAAGGGCCTCGAGGATGCCAAGAAGAACATCGTCAAGATCACCCTTCAGGATACCACCATTCCCCACGAGGTCATCGGCGAGTTCGGCGCCGGACGCGTTCTCCTCAAGCCCGCACCGGAAGGCACCGGCGTTATCGCCGGCGGCGCAGTCCGTGCAGTCGTTGAGGCAGCCGGTATCTCCAACATCCGTACCAAGTGCCTGCGCACGAACAACCCCGCAAACGTCGTCGCAGCCACCATGGAAGGCCTCAAGTCTCTCCGCGATGCAGCTCAGGTTGCAGCAGTCAGAGGCAAGACTCCTGAAGAGATTCAGGGCTAAGGAGGACGAAACATGGCAAATCTTAAGATCAAGCTCGTAAAGAGCCTCAATGGCAGACTTGACAGTCACATTGCCACAGCAAATTCCCTCGGCCTGCACAAGATCGGCAACGAGACTACGCAGCCCGACAACCCCCAGACCCGCGGCAAGATAGCCAAGATCGGCTACATGCTCCAGGTTACTGAAGAATAAGGAGGGCCAGAGAATGTATATTAATGATCTTTCTCCCGTAGCTGGCTCCACCCACGTTGACAAGCGCAAGGGCAGAGGCCACGCAACCGGCAACGGCAAGACCGCAGGTCGCGGACACAAGGGCCAGAAGGCTCG
>DCGN01000141.1:11155-15714 GCA_002315275.1 Clostridiales bacterium UBA1777 | reverse complement strand
AAGGCGGCCAGATGCCTCTGGCACGTCGCATTCCTAAGAGAGGCTTCAACAACATCTTCGCAAAGCCTCTGGATTCCGTTAACGTTTCCGCTCTCGAAAAGTTCGAGGACGGCGCAGTTGTTGATGCACAGGCTCTTCTCGATGCAGGCATCATTTCCAAGTGCAGATATGGCGTCAAGGTCCTTGGCAATGGCGACGTTTCCAAGAAGCTTACTGTAAAAGCTGCCGCTTTCTCCGAAACCGCAAAACAGAAAATAGAGGCGGCCGGCGGAAAGGCAGAGGTGGTCTAAGTGCTTCAGACTATGCGTAATGCATGGAGGATAGAGGAACTCAGAAAGAAAATTCTTTTCACGCTCCTTATAATCCTTCTTTACCGTCTTGGCAACTCCATCCCCGTTCCTTACGTCAATGTTGAGCTGCTCGGTCAGTATTTCACTTCCATGCAGAATACTGTTCTCGGTCTGCTGAACGTTATGTCCGGCGGTGCATTCTCATCCGCCACGATCTTCGCACTCAGCATCCAGCCTTACATCAATGCATCCATTATCATTCAGCTCCTGTGCATTGCAATCCCCGCACTCGAGCGTATGAGCAAGGATGAGGGCGAGGAAGGCAAGAAGAAGATCGCTTCCATCACCCGTTACAGCACTGTTGCGATCGGCCTTCTTCAGGGCTTCGCATACTACATGCTTCTCCGTAACCAGAGCGCAAGCTACTCCATCCTCACTGACGAGGGTATGGGCATTTGGGGCGCGATCGTCATTATCCTGACCTTCACCTCCGGCTCTGCTCTTATCATGTGGCTCGGCGAGCAGATCACTGAGTTCGGTGTCGGAAACGGCATTTCCATCATTCTGTTTGCAAGCATTATTTCCAGACTCGGCCCCAGCATCGTTGAGACTATCGGAAATATCACTACTGGCAACCTGCAGTGGTGGGTCGCAGTGCTCATGTACCTCGGTGCTGTCGCAATGGTCATTCTTATTGTCTATGTCAATGACGCAGAGCGCAGAATCAGAGTACAGTATGCAAAGAGAGTCGTTGGACGCAAGATGTACGGCGGCCAGAACACGCACCTTCCCATGAAGGTCAACATGTCCGGCGTTATGCCCATAATCTTCGCTCAGTCCATCTCCACTCTGCCTGCAACTATCGCAGCCTTCACCGGCCACAGCGACAGCATGTGGGCACAGACGGACACGATCGTCTATGCAATTATCTACTTCCTGCTGATAATCTTCTTCGCTTACTTCTACTCCACGATCCAGTTCAACCCCGTGGAGGTCGCTAACAACCTGAAGAAGAACGGCGGATACATCCCCGGCTTCCGTCCCGGTAAGCCCACCAGCGAGTTCATCCAGAAGGTCCTCAACAAGATCACCCTCTTCGGTGCTATCTACCTCGGCATCCTCGCTGTTGTGCCTATCCTCATTTCCCACTTCAGCACGACTGCAAGCCTCACCGGCCTTTCCCTCGGCGGCACCTCCATCATAATCGTTGTCGGTGTTGCTCTTGAGACGGTCCGTTCTCTCGAGGCTCAGATGCTCATGCGCAACTACAAGGGCTTCCTGTCCTGATAGAGAGGCTGAAGCTTATGAGACTAATACTTTTAGGCGCTCCAGGTGCCGGTAAAGGTACTCAGGCTGAGATCCTCAGCAGAGAGCTGAAGATTCCGACAATTTCTACAGGTAATATCCTGCGGGCTGCCATGAAAAACGGCACGCCCGTGGGCCTGAAGGCAAAGAGCTATGTGGATGCAGGCAAGCTCGTTCCCGATGATGTCATTATCGGCATCATTCAGGAGCGCCTCGCCGAAAGCGACTGTGCAAACGGCTACATCCTTGACGGCGTGCCGAGAACGATCCCCCAGGCCGAGGCCATGGAGCAGCTCGGCATCGAGGTTGACGCTGCCCTCTCCATTGAGGTCGACGATGAGGTCATTGTCGAGCGTATGAGCGGCCGCAGAACCTGCAAGGAATGCAGCCAGACCTTCCATATAGTATCAAATCCCCCCAAAAAGGCAGGCGTGTGCGACTTCTGCGGCGGCGAGCTCACGATCCGCAAGGACGATGCTCCCGAGACAGTTAAAGCCCGCCTCGTAACCTACCACAGGGATACTGAGCCACTCAAGGCTTTCTACGCCGAGAGAAATAAGCTCAGAAGTGTTAATAATCAGCCCACTATCGAGGATACAACTTCCGAGATAAGAAAGGCTCTGGAGATATAAATAATGTCTGATAAGATCATTATCAAATCTTCAAGAGAGATCGAACTGATGCGTCAGGCCGGCAAGATAACCGCCGGTGCCAGAACAATCGCAAGACAGGCGATAGCGGACGGCATTTCGACGAAGCAGATCGATAAGCTCGTGCATGATTATATCGTGAAGTCCGGCGCAAAGCCGACCTTCCTCGGATACGGTGGTTTCCCCGGAAGCACCTGCCTGTCCGTTAACGAAGAGATCATACACGGTATTCCGGGCAAAAAGATCATACGCAACGGCGACATAGTCTCTGTCGATGTAGGCGCGACCTACAAGGGCTTTGTCGGTGATTGCGCAGGAACATTTCCATGTGGTGAGATCAGCGATGAGGCTAAGAAGCTGATAGAGGTAACTCGACAGAGCTTCTTTGAGGGTCTCAAGTTCGCAAAGGTAGGATATAGGATATCCGATATAGGCGGCGCGATCCAGGATTACGTCGAAAGCCACGGCTATTCGGTCGTGAGAGACTATGTCGGCCACGGTGTCGGGCACGAGATGCACGAAGCACCGGAGGTTCCGAACTACAGAGTGGACAGACACCTCAGGGGTATGGGCGGAAGACCCGACCCGAGACTCGTTGCAGGTATGACCATCGCGATAGAGCCTATGGTCAACATCGGAGGCTACGATGTCAGAGTTCTGGATAACGGATGGACTGTTGTCACGACGGACGGAACACTTTCCGCCCATTATGAAAACACCGTTGCCATTACGGACGGCGAGCCCGAGATCCTGACTATGGCGGACGATATTTAAGGCTAACGCCACACCGACTTTGGAGGAGATACCTTGGCAAAAGACGATGTAATCGAACTTGAGGGCACGGTCGTAGAATCCCTGCCCAACACAATGTTCCAGGTTGATATCGGAAACGGCCACACGATTCTGGCTCATATTTCCGGTAAGCTCAGGATGAACTTTATCAAGATTCTCCCAGGCGATAAGGTCACGGTTCAGATGTCTCCGTATGACGTCACCCGCGGCAGAATTACCTGGAGAAGCAAGTAGGAGGTAAAACAAATGAAAGTAAGACCTTCCGTGAAGCCTATGTGCGAGAAGTGCAAGATCATCAAGCGCAAGGGCAAAGTCATGGTTATCTGCGAGAACCCCAAGCACAAGCAGCGTCAGGGTTGATAGCAAACACCCCGGGGAGCGGAATGCTCCGTTAAATCAAAAGACAAGGTTAGTAAACCTGTCCTTATAAAAAAAGACCGCATGGATGGCTGACTCCCTCCGGCGGGAACAAGTCAGTTAATCCGCAAATGCGGGAACAATTATTCGAAAGGATGATCGAACTATATGGCACGTATAGCCGGCGTTGACCTGCCCAAGGACAAGAGAATTGAAATAGGTCTCACTTATGTCTACGGTATTGGCAGAACCAGCGCAACCAAGATTATTGAGATGACCGGTATCAACCCCGATACCCGCGTCAAGGATCTCACCGATGAAGAAGAAGCAAAGCTCCGTGAGTGCATCGACCACAACTTCGTAGTTGAGGGCGACCTCCGCCGTCAGACCGCACTTGATATCAAGCGCCTTACTGAGATCGGCTGCTACAGAGGCCTTCGTCATCGTCGCGGCCTCCCCGTCCGTGGACAGAGAAGCAAGACCAACGCTCGTACCCGCAAGGGCCCGAAGCGCACCATCGCAAATAAGAAGAAGTAAGGAGGGATATGAATTATGGCAGCAAAGAATAACCAGAAAAAGGTCGTCAGAACCCGCAGACGCGAGCGCAAGAACATTGAAAAGGGTCAGGTTCATATCAGCTCTTCCTTCAACAACACCATGGTAACCATCACCGACACTCAGGGCAATGCTCTCTCTTGGGCATCCGCAGGCGGCCTTGGCTTCCGTGGAAGCAAGAAGTCTACTCCCTTCGCAGCACAGACCGCAGCTGAGACTGCCTCCAAGGCAGCTATGGAGCACGGCCTTAAGTCCGTCGAGGTCTTCGTTAAGGGTCCCGGTTCCGGCCGTGAGGCAGCTATCCGCGCTCTGCAGACCGCAGGTCTTGAAGTAACGATGATCAAGGATGTCACCCCCATTCCTCACAATGGCTGCCGTCCTCCGAAACGTCGTCGTGTCTGATTTGAAGGAGGTAAACGAAAATGGCAAGATATACTGAAGCAGTTTGCCGCCAGTGCCGCAGAGAGGGCGTTAAGCTCTTCCTTAAGGGCGACCGCTGCTACACCGATAAGTGCGCAATGAACAATCGCGCATTCGCCCCCGGCCAGCACGGCCAGGGCCGTTCCAAGAGCTCCGAGTACGGTCATCAGCTCCGCGAGAAGCAGAAGGC
>DCGN01000141.1:0-11142 GCA_002315275.1 Clostridiales bacterium UBA1777 | reverse complement strand
AAGAAGTTCTACGGCGTTCTTGAGAGCCAGTTCCGCAGCTATTTTGAGATGGCAGAGCGTCGTCCCGGCCAGACCGGTGAGAACCTGCTCGTCATCCTCGAGTGCAGACTTGACAATGTCATTTACCGCCTTGGCTATGCTATGAGCCGCGCAGAGGCTCGCCAGATGGTAACTCACGGCCACTTCACCGTTAACGGCCGCAAGGTTAACATCCCCAGCTATCAGGTCAAGCCCGGTATGGTCGTTGCACTTAAAGAGAGCAGCCGCGGTATCGAAAAGATCAAGGCTAACATTGAGGCAAACGCATCCCGCCCCCTGCCCAAGTGGCTTGAGTATGACGCTAATAACATGGCCGGTAAGGTCGCTGCTCTGCCCGGCAGAGAAGACGTCGATCTGCCCATCGAAGAGCGTCTTATCGTTGAGTTGTACTCCAAGTAATAAAGATACCCTCGAATTGGTAAGCTGAATCCACTCAAGCGCCGGAACGGCGCAAGACTTAGAAGGAGGGTTAATAACAACATGATCGAATTTAAAAAGCCGCGTATAGAGTGCATTGAACTCCCTTCGGATAACTCTTATGGCAAGTACGTCATAGAGCCTCTGGAGCGTGGCTATGGCACAACTCTTGGTAACTCTCTTCGCAGAGTATTGCTTTCATCTCTTCCCGGAACTGCCTGCACCAGCATAAAGATCGCGGGAATTCAGCATGAGTTTTCCACCATTCCCGGTGTCAAGGAAGATGTTACGGAGATCGTTCTTAACGTAAAGAGCATCATCGCACGCCTCCATTGCCCCGGCGCTAAGACGGTCTACATCGAAGCCAGCGGCGAAGGTGTTGTTACCGCAGGCGACATCATGGAAGACGCTGATGTTGAGATACTCAATCCCGACCTCGTCATCGCAACGCTCGGCGCCAACGGCGCTCTGAGCATGGAGCTCGTTCTTGACCACGGCAGAGGCTATGTCTCCGCTGACAAGAACAAGGATCCTCAGATGGCGATCGGCACTATCCCCGTTGACTCCATCTACACCCCCGTGCTGAAGGTCAATTACACCGTTGAGAATACCCGTGTCGGTAATCAGACGGACTTTGACAAGCTCACAATCGAGGTTTGGACTGACGGTACGATGTCTGCAAGAGATGCCCTTTCACTTGGTTCCAGAATTCTCTGCGACCACTTCACGCTCTTCACGGATCTCTCCGATCCTATCGGCGCAGGCGACCCCATCATTGTCGGTGAACCTGTCGAGAACAAGACCGATGCAGTTCTTAAGATGACTATCGAAGAACTCGATCTGTCCGTGAGAAGCTTCAACTGCCTCAAGCGCGCCAATATTAATACTGTCGAAGATCTCGTCAGCAAGAGCCAGGACGAAATGATCAAGGTTCGTAACCTCGGCCGCAAGTCTCTCGAAGAGGTCATGCATAAGCTGGCCATGATGGGACTTTCTCTCGCTGATGACGACAATCAGTAACGCTCTCAAGAAGGAGGATATGCAATTATGCCCGGAACAAGAAAGCTCGGCAAGACCACCTCTCAGCGTATGGCAATGCTCCGCCAGCAGGTAACAGATTTTCTGGATACCGGCAGAATGGAGACCACCGTTACCCGCGCCAAGGAGATCGCACCTATGGCCGAGAAGA
This sequence comes from Clostridiales bacterium UBA1777, assembly GCA_002315275.1. GTDB lineage: Bacteria > Bacillota > Clostridia > Oscillospirales > Oscillospiraceae > Limivicinus. The sequence goes on along the minus strand of DCGN01000141.1, from coordinate 9,497 downwards.
TGATAACTCTTGGTAAGGAGAAGGGTCTGGCAAACTACCGTCAGGCACTCAGCTTCATCACCCGCGAGGATGTAGCCAAGAAGGTTTTCGATGAACTCGCTCCCAAGTATGCTGACCGCAACGGCGGTTACACCCGCATCACCCGCATCGGCGTTCGCCGCGGTGACGCTGCAGAAGTCGCAGTTATCGAACTCATCTGATAATGTATCAAAAACACCCTTCCCGTTTTTCGGGAAGGGTGTTTTTGAGTAGAATTGTTCAAAAACCGTTGTATTTAAGGATACAGTATGATATACTCGTCATCGCAAGCTGATCGAACCGGGTTCTGCCCAAGCTATCTTGCGGCAGTTAACAGGGGAATGGAGGTGCGAATCCTCCGCGAGGCCGTCACTGTGAGGTACAGCGCAAGCTGTCAAAGTCAGATGACCTGCCCGGGCGCTGATTGTTTTCGGCGCGTCGTACAAAGAACCGCGGAACACCGGTCAATGTATGGATAAGCCCGACTTCAGGACGGTTGGGCTATACCTCTCTTTTTCTTTGTGCGATTTTCGTGAAAAGAAAGGAGAGTATTTTTATGTCCAAAACTAAGAAGATCATTGCGGCGGTGCTGTTTATAGTAATCGTCGCGGGAGCGCTCCTCGCGTGGAATGCGCTCAAGCCTAAGGCTGTCGCAGGCGACAAGACCATAGAGGTGTACGTTGTTCACGGCGATTTAAGCGAGAAGAATTTAATCATCAATACCGATGCGGAAAATCTGCGCGCCGCCCTTGAACAGGAGAACCTCATCGGCGGAGAAGAAAACGAATACGGACTTTGGGTAAAGACTGTTGACGGAGAGACAGCTGATGATTCTCAGCAACAGTGGTGGTGCTTTACCAAGGGCGGCGAGCAAATGATGACGGGTGTTGATGACACCATGATAGCAGACGGAGATCACTATGAGGTCACTCTCACGACGGGATGGTCATACTAAAGCAAGCGTAAGAGATTATTGTTCCTTAGCGCTTATGGGTGCGCTGATGTTCGTGCTGAAGATAGCGCTCGCGTCGCTGCCGAATATTCACGTCGGCGCTGTGCTGATAGTGCTTTCCGCTGTATATTTCGGATGGAGAAGTATGTATGCGATAGCGATATACGTCCTGCTTGAGGGACTTGTATACGGCTTCTCGATATGGTGGATCAGCTATCTGTACGCGTGGCCGATGCTGGCTGCGGTCTGCGTTCTGATGCGCAGAAACGAGTCCTCATTCATGTGGGCCGTGGTCACGGGCGTTTTCGGAATGTGCTTCGGCGCGCTCTGCGCAATACCGTACTTCTTTATCGGCGGATGGGAGATGGCTCTGTCATACTGGGTCAGCGGGATACCGTTTGATCTGCTTCATTGCGCCGGAAACTTTGTCCTGACGTTCGTGCTGTTCAAGCCGCTCAGCAGAGCGCTTGACTCGGCGCTGAAATACAACACTTAATTTTCAAGACCTCCTCGGATAAGCTTGCATCCGAGGAGGTCTTTTGTTATAAATAAAGAGGTTAATCAAATCTTAAATATTTACGACCTTGGTTTTTTAACAAATTTGTTTTACTATATTCACGAGGTGAAAAGAGATGTACAGCATACTCGTCTGCGATGATGACAGGGACATAGTTTCCGCACTGAGGATTTATCTTGAATCCGAGGGTCACAGGGTACTGACCGCCTACAACGGCACGGAGGCGCTTTCCGTGCTTGAGAGGGAAGAGGTGCACCTTGTGCTGATGGACATCATGATGCCCGTGATGGACGGGATAAGCGCGATGGTGAAGATCAGAGAAAGCTCCAATGTCCCGGTCATATTGCTTACGGCGAAGAGCGAGGACACGGACAAGGTACTCGGCCTGAACGTCGGCGCGGACGATTATATCACGAAGCCGTTCAACCCTGTCGAGCTGCAGGCGCGCGTGCGCTCTCAGCTTCGCAGATACATGGTGTTCGGCGGCGGAAATCTCAAAGATGACAAGCTCACTACCGGCAGCCTTTCGCTTGATGACGCCTCAAAAGTCGTCACGGTGGACGGCGAGGAGGTGAGCCTCACTCCGACGGAATTCGACATCCTCAAGCTGCTCCTTTCCAACCCGGGTAAGGTGTTTGCGCCCGTGGATATCTACAAAAAGGTATGGGGCAGCTCTCCGTACGGCGGAGAAGGGACTGTCGCGGTGCATATCCGACATCTCAGAGAAAAAATCGAGATCGACCCTGCCGAGCCGAGGTATATTAAGGCCGTTTGGGGGCAGGGGTATAAATTGGAGAGTGACAGAAAATGAAAAAGCTTCGCGGAAGCATAAAGGCGAAGGCAACGGCAATAGTTCTTCTGTGCATTTTTGCGCTGACGGCGCTTGGCAGCCTGATCGGCGTGCTGGCACTGAATGATCGCGGCGTTTATTCTTACGGAGTTGACTATGCAAGGAGCGATCTGATCGCAAGCAGAACCTACATGGCATCTGTTGATGCGCTTGGTGCGTATATGTCTGACAGAATGCCATTCATCACGAACGGTAATAATTTCAGATATGTTATAACCGATGAAGACGGCAGGGAGCTCTTCTCAAGCTATAACGATGAGCCGGCCTATAACGGCGAACAATGCTCAATGTACAGTCTCTGGGGCGCGGATGGGGAGAACGTCGTCAGCACAGCGTATCTGCTCAAGGATATGAAGTACAAGGACAGCGCGTATGCGGCGCTGAAGCTCTTCGACTTTGCGGCCTCCCTCAGATACGGTTTAATCGTCATCGCGGCGGTATGCACGCTCCTCGGCATTGCGCTGTTCGTGTTCCTCCTCAGCTCAGCGGGACATAGGGACGAAACGGACGCGATCACGCTCGGCGTTGCCGGAAAGATACCGTTCGACATGCTGTGCATCTTAGCTGTCGTAATAGGCTTGATAATCGTCAATGCTTTGGATTACGGATTCAACGAAAGCATTGTCGGCTATGCGCTGCTCGGTGTTGCGGTACTCGTATGCGGACTTATGCTGCTTTTCCTGTGCATGACGTTTGCGGCGTGGCTCAAGCACGGAGGGCTGATGAAGAGTCTGCTTTCATATAAGATCCTTCCGTGGTGCTTCGGAATCGTCAGGCGGTTCTTCGCGTTTCTCGTCCGCGCTCTGAAGGCGATTCCGCTTATCGGCAGATGGATATTTGCAGTCGCGGGTGTGCTGTTTGTTGAGTTCATATACATGGTGGCGTTTATGGGCGACGGCGATATGACGGTATTCGGCTGGTTCGTCGAACGCGCCGCACTCGTGCTCGGCCTGCTGTACGCCATAAGCTGTTTGAACAGGCTTTACAAGGGCGGCAAGGCGATCTCGAGCGGCGACACTGCATATAAGGTTGACGCAAATCACATGAAGGGCGCATTCCTCGAGCATGCCGAAAATCTCAACAGCATCAACTCCGCCGTGCAGAGCGCGGTCAACGAGCAGCTCAGGAGCGAGCGCATGAGAACGGAGCTTATCACGAACGTGTCTCATGATATAAAAACGCCGCTTACATCGATAGTATCGTATGTTGACCTTCTTGAAAAGGAGAATATCGCCAACGAGAACGCAAAGGAATACCTCGAAGTGCTGTCAAGACAGTCCGCGAAGCTGAAAAAGCTGATAGAAGACCTTATAGAAGCGTCAAAAGCATCGACAGGCGCGATAGGCGTTGAGCTCACACGCTGCGATGCGGGCGTTTTGCTTGAACAGCTGCAGGGCGAGTACAGCGACAGGCTTGAAAAAGCAGGGCTTGAGCTCGTAGTGTCCGGGCCGGAGGAAAGCGTGCTCGTCATGGCAGACCGCCGCCATATCTGGCGTGTGCTCGATAATCTAATGAACAACATCTGCAAGTACAGTATGCGCGGTACACGCGTGTATGCCGAGGTGCACCCGTGCGGAGAGACTGCGGAGATATCCTTTAAGAATATATCCGCCGCAAGGCTGAATATCACGGGAGAAGAGCTCAAGGCAAGATTCGTCCGAGGAGATGCCTCACGTACAACAGAGGGCAGCGGCCTCGGCCTTTCAATCGCGGAGAGCCTTACGAAGCTGCAGAACGGCACATTGGCAATAGATGTGGACGGAGACCTTTTCAAGGTTACAGTTACGCTCAAAAAAGCATAAACATCGGCGCGGCTCAAAAAAGAGCCGCGCCTAAATGTTATTTCGTTTTATTCCGATCAGTTTACAATAGCTACTCTGCCGCCGCGAATTTCAAGCCTGCCCTCGCAGTAGAGCTTGACAGCCTCGCACAGAAGCTTCCATTCCGCGTCCTCGAGTATCCTGCGGCGGAGAGACTCCGCATCATCGTCGGGCTTTACCTCAACGGCCTTCTGAAGGATGATGCCGCCGATATGTCCGTCAGAATCGGAGAAATACGCCGTTGCTCCCGTGACCTTCACGCCTCTTTCCAGCGAAGCGCGCACGATATCGCCGCGGGTATCCTCAAAAGCGGGAATCAGCGAGGGGCATGTGCCGATGATGCTGTTCTTATACTGATAGGGGATAACTCCGAGGGGCAGCTCATAGCCGGCGAGGATAACAAGCTCAACGTCCATATCGCGGAGCTTGCTCGCAATGGCCATCGTGTAGCTCGTCATATTCGGGAAGAGCTCGGGGTCGACAACGTATGCCGGTATACCCGCGTTCAAAGCACGCGTCATGGCATAAGCTTCCTTGTCGGACGAAATGACCGACACGAGCTCAAAATCAGGTATTTCTTTGAAATACACCGAATCCAATATTGCCTGAAGCTTGGATCCGTCCCCCGCAACAAGGGCCGCCGCTCTGACCATAATCTTCTCCGTTCTCCGCAATTTTTCAGCGGAAGCTAAATCATGCTTGTGCATTGACGAGATAGAGGATATAATAGAAGCATAAAATAAAATGGTTTCCATAATCTTTTATTGTATTATACAATATCAAATGCAAATGGTCAATATGCGGAGACACATCTTATGACAGAAATTTTTTTGATTCGACACGCTCAGGCGGAGGGAAATCTATATAGAATCATGCAGGGCCATTGGAACGGCGGCGTTACGGCACTCGGATTCGAGCAGATAGATGCTCTCGCGGAGCGTTTTAAAGCTGTTGATATAGATGCCGTATATTCGAGCGACCTTTACCGCGCCAAGGTCACGGCCACAGCGATAACGAAACATCATGATCTGCCGATAATAACAGACTGGTATTTGAGAGAGACGGATATCGGTATCCTTGAGACTAAGTTCTTCGCAGACCTTGTGCACGACTATCCCGAGACAATGGGCGGGTTCGCAAATGACCCCGAGCATTGGCACCTTGAGGGCTCCGAGCCGATATACGAGGTGCGCGAGCGAGGCTGTGCCTGCCTCAGAAAAATTGCGGATGCGAATCCGGGCAGGACGATAGCCGTCGTGAGTCACGGCGTGACGATCCGCGCTATTATGTCGGGCATCACGGGTATCTCGCTCAATAACAAGGAGGAGCTTCCCGCGTTCGGAAATACGTCCGTCACTAAGCTCGGATATGATAACGGCGTGTTCACAGTCGAATACATGAACGACACGAGCCATCTTGCCGGTATGCTGCCGAGCTGGCCGAGAACGAAGAATATCAGAGCCGAATACATAGATCCCTCCGCTGAAAAAGCGTGGTATACCCATTGCTATGCCGAAGCATGGCAGACGGCGCACGGCACCTTGCAGGGCTTCAACTCGCTTCTGTATCTAAACAGCGCGATAGGGCATTACCGGGAGAATGACCGTGCCGTCATGAAGCTCTTTGCGGACGATACTCCGGTCGGCCTTGTTGACCTTGACACGGCGCGCTATGCCGAAAAAGGCATCGGCTGGGTGAGCCTGCTGTACCTCACGGAGGAATACCGCGGCAAGGGATACGGCCCGCAGGTTCTCGGCCGCGCGATATTTGCGTACCGAGCTCTCGGGCGGAGAGTGCTTCGCCTTCAGGTCGCCGAAAGCAATGCGAATGCCATAAGGTTCTATCGCAGATACGGCTTCGTGACCGTATCAGAGCAGGAAACGAGCCTCGGCATGCTGCTTACGATGGAAAAGAGTCTTAAGGAGAGAAAAAATGTTTGAAAAGGTGTCGCGGATAGAGCGCCTTGAGCTTGAAAAAGGGCGCAGAATACTCGCCGTTTCGGACATCCATGCCAATCTGCCGTATTTTAAAGGCGCACTTGACAAGGTGGGCTTTCGCGATGACGATGAGCTCATCATTGACGGAGACTTCCTTGAGAAGGGTCAGCAGAGCCTCGAAACGCTCAGATTTATCATGAAACTGTGCGAAAAGGGCAATGTTCATCCGCTCCTCGGCAATTGTGACGCACACTGGACAGAGGACGTCTTCTCTGATCTGCCCGATTTTGACGGGCATGTTCTGCGCTACATGAAGCACAAGCGATACGGTATTCTGTGGGAGATGTGTGCCGCCGCGGGGCTCGATGTGATGGGCATGGACAGCCTTACCCCGCACAAGGAAACGCTGAAAAGGCTGTTCCCGGACGAGCTTGCGTTTCTTAATACGCTTCCCCATGCGATAGAGACAGATAAATTTATTTTTGCCCATGCGGGCATGGACGGATCAAAGCCGCTTGAGGACAACAACACGAGCGAGCTTATGCACAGAGACGCGTTTCTGCGTGAGGGGCAGAGCTTTGCCAAGTGGGTCATCGTAGGCCATTGGCCCGTGGTGCTCTACGGCGAGAATGTAGTTTGCGCCAATCCGATAATCGACAGAGAGCACAGAACAATCTGCCTTGACGGCGGCTGTGTCCTGAAGGATGACGGCCAGCTCAATGTGCTGATAATACCCGACAGAGACAGCGAGGACTTCTCGTTTTCAGCGTACGACCCATTCCCCGAAAAACGCGTTCTGTCCGATCAGCGCGAGGGAGAACGCTCCTACTATATCCGTTGGGGAGACAGCCGCGTCAGAGTACTTGAGCGGGGAGAAGAGTTTTCCCGCTGCCGCCATTTGCGCACGGGCTACGAGATGGACATTCTCACGAAATACCTTTTCAGTGATGCCGATGAGACGGATTGCAACGACAGCACAGACTATATTCTTCCCCTCAGAGCGGGCGATACCGTTCGTGTTGTCGAGGAGACCTCGAGAGGCTGTCTGGTGAAGCATAACGGCGTGTCCGGCTGGTATTTCGGAGAGCTTGAATAGATATTATAATAGGAAGAACATCATGAGTGAACTTTTTGAATTTATGCCCGTGTCAAAGGAAGATATGGAAAACCGCGGTTGGTGGTGGTACGATTTTCTCATCGTCACGGGCGATGCGTACGTTGACCATCCGAGCTTCGGTACAGCTGTCATAAGCCGCGTGCTTGAGGCGGAGGGCTTTCGCGTGGCGATCCTCTCTCAGCCGGACTGGCACAGCGCCGATGCCTTTGCCGCGATGGGCAGACCGCGCCTCGGCGTTATGATAAACTCCGGCAACCTTGACTCTATGGTAGCCCGATACACTTCTGCCAAAAAGCCGCGCAGTGAGGACTTCTACTCGCCGGGCAAGAAGGCCGGGCTCAGACCCGACCATGCCGTCGTTGTGTATGCCAACCGCGCAAGAGAGGCGTTTCCCGGCCTGCCGATAATTATCGGCGGCCTTGAGGCATCGCTTCGCCGCTTTGCCCACTATGACTATTGGAGCGACAAGGTAAGACACAGCGAGCTTGTCGACGCCGGCGCGGATATACTGACCTACGGCATGGGCGAGTATGCAACGCGCGAGATAGCGCGACGCCTAAAGAAAAAAGAATCTGTCGACAGCATGACGGATATCCGCGGCACGGCTGTGCTTGTGAATGACCCGTCCGTCTGCGCGTATCCGAGTGTCGTGCTGCCGTCTTTCGCTGATGTCAGTAAGAGCAAGACGGAATACGCCAACGCCACGCGCATTGAATATGCCGAGCACGATCCTGTCCGCGGCAAAGCACTCATCCAGCAGCATGACAAGCGCTGGCTGATAGTCAACCCTCCCGCAATGCCGCTGACGGCCGAGGAGCTTGACTTTGTGGCGGAGCTTCCGTATACGAGAGAATATCACCCAATGTACGAATCTGTCGGCGGTGTGCCTGCCATCGACGAGGTGCGCTTCTCCGTCACGCATAACCGCGGCTGCTTCGGAGGGTGCAATTTCTGCGCGCTGGCTTTCCATCAGGGCAGAATGGTTACGGCGCGGAGTCAGGAGAGCGTCATCCGCGAGGTCACCGCACTCACAAAGCTGCCCGATTTCAAGGGATACATAAGCGATGTCGGCGGCCCGTCGGCGAATTTCCGCCATCCGAGCTGCAAGAAGCAGATGAAGTGCGGCATGTGCCCGGACAAGCGCTGCCTCGCACCGGAGCCGTGCCCGAATCTCGATGCCGACCATTCGGATTATCTTGAGCTTTTACGCAGGCTGCGCGAGCTACCGGGCATCAAGAAGGTCTTCGTCAGAAGCGGAGTAAGGTACGATTACATGATGGAGGACAGGGACAGCCCCTTCTTTGCCGAGCTCGTCAAGTATCACATCTCCGGCCAGCTCAAGGTCGCGCCGGAGCACTGTGTCGATTCCGTGCTCGACTATATGGGCAAGCCGCACATCGGCGTATACGAGAAATTTATGGATAAGTACCGCCGCCTCAACGATAAGTACAGCAAGGATCAGTACATAGTGCCGTACCTCATGAGCTCGCACCCGGGGTCAACGCTTGAGGATGCTGTTGAGCTTGCGGAATATCTGAACAAAAAAGGCAGACAGCCCGAGCAGGTGCAGGACTTCTATCCGACTCCCGGCACGATCTCGACCTGCATGTACTATACCGGCCTTGACCCGATGACGATGAAGCCGGTATATGTGGCAAAGAGCTTCCATGATAAGGCGATGCAGCGGGCGCTACTGCAATGGAAGCGCCCCGATATGCGCAGGCTCGTAATTGAAGCGCTCAAGGAGGCACACCGCGAGGATCTGATCGGCTACGGCCCGGAGTGCCTTGTGAGACCGGATCCGAAGAAGGATAAGCCCGCGGCAGGGAAGCAGGAGCAGAAGCCTGCCGAGCCTGAAAAGCGCAGCAAGAAGGGCTGGGCAAAGGCAAAGCCAAAGAAGAACGCGAGACCCGCTTCTAAAAAAAGGACCGTAAAATGAAATATGTATATCTGATAATGCCGGCGATGAGCCTTGCGCTTTTTATTCTGATGGGGATAGATAAGCAAAAAGCGAAAAAAGAAAAGTGGCGTATCCCCGAGAAGAGACTTTTCATCTTCGCGTTTCTCGGCGGCGCTGTCGGCGGAACGCTCGGGATGTACGTGTTTCACCACAAGACGAAGCATTGGTATTTCAAATTAGGCTTCCCGGCGATAGCGATCATACAGATCGCGGTCTGCGTTTACTTGCAGTTTTTCGGAAATTTAAGCTGATTATCATACATATAGCGGTAGAGCATAAGGCTCTGCCGCTATATGTATATCATGTAAAAATTATTCGAAAAAGGG
>DCGN01000133.1:2518-3901 GCA_002315275.1 Clostridiales bacterium UBA1777 | reverse complement strand
CCGTATTTGAAATATAGCTTTGCCATAGTATGTTCCTTTCAGATCAGTTGAGATGTGCTCTTACGCGCTCTATTATCATCTCAAGCGCGACAAGGTTATGCCCGCCCTCGGGGACGATGATATTAGCGTTCTTCTTGCTCGGTTCGACGTACAGCTCGTGCATCGGCTTTACCGTCGTGAGGTACTGGCTGATGACACTCTCGAGAGTTCTGCCTCTGTCACGCACGTCGCGGGTGATGCGGCGGAGAATGCGCACGTCGGCATCGGTGTCAACAAAGATGCGGATGTCCATCTCGTCGCATAGCTCTTTGAAGTGGAAGATCAGAATGCCCTCTACGATGATGACCTTTGCGGGCTTTACAGTGATCGTCTTATCGCTGCGGTCATGGATCGTGTAATCATATACCGGACAGCTGACGGGGTTGCCGCGTTTGAGCTCACGGATGGCGTCTATAAGCATATCGGTGTCAAACGCATCGGGGCTGTCATAGTTGAGCTTGCTGCGCTCCTCGTAAGTAAGGCTGTGATGCTCCTTGTAATAGTTGTCATGGTATATGACGGTGACATCGTTTCCGAAGGCCTGAACAAGCTTCCTGGTGATAGTGGTCTTGCCGCAGCCGGTTCCTCCCGCTATGCCGATGACCATTACTTTTTCGCCCATATCTCTTCCTCCGCGAATTCTTCTGTTTTGAATATAATAACATATTATTGGGAAACTTTCAATTTGACATTTCATATTTCAGCTAATATAATTAAACCACAACAGACTAAAATGAGTTCAAACAAGGAGGAAATTTATATGTCTATTCCCACCCCTCACATCAATGCCCCTGAGGGCGCATTTGCAAAAACCGTGCTTATGCCCGGCGATCCGCTGAGATCCAAGTTCATTGCCGAAAATTACATTGAGAACCCCGTCCTCGTGAATAACGTACGCGGTGTTCAGGGCTATACCGGCACCTACAAGGGAGTTCCCGTTTCCGTTATGGCATCCGGCATGGGTATACCGTCCATCAGCGTTTACTGCTGGGAGCTGTTCCACTTCTACGATGTTGACAACATTATCCGCATCGGCTCCGCAGGTGCGCTTTCCGATGATCTCCATGTTATGGACATTGTTGCCGGCCAGGGCGCCTGCACCAATTCAAACATCCTCAACACCTTCGGCCTTGACGGCACCTTCGCTCCCATCGCAGACTGGACGCTTCTGTCCACGGCTGTTGAGGTGGCAAAATCCCAGGGCATCGATATGCGCGTCGGAAACCTGCTGAGCTCCGATAACTTCTATCAGGCAGAGGGTACCCGCCATGCGGACGAGTGGAAGCGCATGGGTGTCTTCGCTCTCGAAATGGAGGCCGCGGGACTTTATATAAATGCCGCCTA
>DCGN01000133.1:387-2446 GCA_002315275.1 Clostridiales bacterium UBA1777 | reverse complement strand
GAGAATCTCTCCGCGGAGGAAAGACGCGTATCCTTTAAGCAGATGATAAACATTGCGCTTGAGACCGCCATCAAGATGGACGAGATGGACAAGGCAAAGAAGTAAGAGACAGAATAACACAGGAGCAGAGCCGAAAGGCCCTGCTCTTTTCATCACTGCTTCTGAGCGGCAATTTTTTCGTTCAGGTCGTTGAGATATACCCAGCGCTCCATTTTCGCGTCGAGTCTGGACTCTGTCTCCTCATGCTTTGCCTGAAGCTCCTGAAGACGGATGTAATCGCTGCAGGCGGCCTCCTGCTCGGCGGCAATAGCGGCAAGCTCCGCCTCAAGAGCGGCGATGTCGGCATCTATCGTTTCAAACTCACGCTGCTCGGAGAAGGAAAAGCGGAGCTTTTTCTCCTTGGGACGCTCCTGCGCGGCCTTGGGCTTGACGTACTTTTCGGGAGAAAGCTCCTCGCTGCGCTTTGCCTGCCAGTCTGACCAGTTTCCGGTATAGCGCAGCACCTCGCCGCCGCGTACCTCAAAGATCTGCGTTGCCATACGGTCAAGCATGAAGCGGTCATGCGAGACGATGAGGATCGGGCCGGGGAACGCTTCGAGATAGTCCTCAAGGATCGAGAGCGTCATGACGTCGAGGTCGTTTGTGGGCTCATCAAGCATGAGAACGTTCGGCGCGGCCATCAGCACGCTCAGAAGATACAGCCTGCGCCGCTCGCCGCCCGAGAGCTTCCCGATCGGGAGAGATTGCAGATCGCGCGGGAAGAGAAAGCGCTCCATCATCTGAGATGCGGAGAAGGTGCCATCGGAGGTCTTTACCTCATCGGCGATATCATGGATAAAATCATAAACCCGCTCGTTCAGGTCAAGCTCGCGCCCCTCCTGAGAGAAGAAGCCGATCTTTACCGTCGTGCCGATGTCGACCGTGCCGCTGTCGGGAGAGAGCTCACCCGAGAGCAGATGCAGAAGAGTGGATTTTCCCGCGCCGTTCACGCCGACAATGCCTATCCTGTCATCACGGAGGAGCTTGTAGGAAAAATCCGAGATAACAGATTTGTCCCCGAAGGACTTTGACACGCTCTCGGCCTCGATGAGCTTTTTTCCGAGGCGGCTTGATGCCGCCGAGAGGCGGACGTTATCGTCGTATTCGGGAGCGCTGCGGCTGAGAAGCTCCTCGTAGCGGTCGATGCGCTCCTTGGACTTTGTTGACCTCGCCTTGCAGCCGCGCATTATCCATTCGCGCTCAACGCGGAGAATGGACTGGCGCTTTCTCTCGCTTGCCTCCGCCATCTCGGCGCGCTGAGTTTTCAGCTCAAGATAGCGGGAGTAGTTCGCTTCGTAGTGATATATTCTGCCGCGGGCCAGCTCAATGATATGGTTCGCAACGCGCTCAAGGAAATACCTGTCATGCGTGACCATGATGACAGCTCCCTTGAATCGGACGAGACAGCTTTCGAGCCACGCCGTCATCTCTGTATCGAGGTGGTTCGTGGGCTCATCGAGAACGAGCACGTCGGCGGGGTGGATGAGCGCCGCAGCGAGAGCGACCCGCTTGCGCTGACCGCCAGACAGCGTACCGATCTTCTGAGAGTAGTTTGAAAAGCCGAGCTTATTGAGAATGGTCTTGGCCTCGTATTCGTTCAGCTCGCGAAAGTCAGTGGGGTGATCAAGAAACACCTGCTCGAGCACGGTGGAGTTGTCATCCATCTCGGGATTCTGCCTCAGAAAGCTCAGCTGAACGTTCGGGTCACGCTTGAGGGAGCCGGAGTCAGGCTCGATGTCTCCGGCGAGGACACGCAGAAGCGTAGACTTGCCCGTGCCGTTGATGCCGATGATTCCGAGCCGGTCACCCGGGTCGACGTATAGGCTGACGTTTTCAAGAAGCTGTCGGCTGCCGAAGTTTATGGAAATATTCTCTGCGGAAATATACATTACGATGCTCCCAATAGTTTTTTCATATTGTAGCACATCGGGGGCGATTTGGCGAGGAGAAGATGAGACAGCTCCCAAATACAGCAAATAATATACGGAATAAGGTATAATCAAAGATTTTTAACCTTTTT
>DCGN01000133.1:0-314 GCA_002315275.1 Clostridiales bacterium UBA1777 | reverse complement strand
CTGCGGGGAAGGAGAATTTCCATGAAAGAGTTTTTCTGGTTGATCGTTGAGATCATTTGCGATCTGTTCATGCGCGGCTGATATCCGATAACAGAAGACAGACCGGGCCCCGTGCGGAGATATGCTTTCCGCTGAGGCCCGGTCTGATTTATTTGTAAGGGAATTTTAACTTTTTAGAACTTTTTCCCCGAAAAGGCTTGACATTACGGTAAAAGTGGATATAATAATATGGCCTGTCAGAATGGACAGACATCCTTGCTCCCGGCGCGACCGGGGGCCAATAGACCAAAAGGAGGTGCAACCATGGCAAAAGC
>DCGN01000057.1 GCA_002315275.1 Clostridiales bacterium UBA1777 | reverse complement strand
TTGACGGGGAACGCTCCTCTATGCTCGCAGGCACGAAAAAAGCCGTCAGGGAGTATCTTGAGATAAGATAAAAACATAAATATCTGCAAAAAAGGGTATCCTCGGCCGGGGGATACCCTTTAATAATATCAAGCTTTATCAGCCCATGCCGCAGGCGATGCATATCGCGCGCACGATGAAGGCGAACACCCATGCGATCGTGCATTGGCCTATGATAACGCCCGCGCTCCATGCCCTGCCGAGCTCGCGGCGGATGGATGCGATGGCCGCGATGCAGGGAGTGTACAGCAGGCAGAAGACGAGCAGAGCCGCCGCGCTTACGGGGGAGATGAGTGCGGTTATGGATGCTCCTGCGCCGAACAGCACGTTCAGCGTGGAGACAACGCTCTCCTTTGCCATGAAGCCCGAGATGAGCGCGGTGGAGATGCGCCAGTCGCCGAAGCCGAGGGGCGCAAATATCGGGGAGATGATGCCCGCGATGTCGGCGAGAATGCTCTTTGAGGAGTCAGACACCATCGAGAACGTGAGGTCAAAGTTCTGCAGGAACCATATCACGACCGTCGCCACGAAGATAACGGTGAAGGCGCGCTGCAGAAAATCCTTCGCCTTTTCCCAAAGCAGCTGTGCGACGTTCTTGAGGGCGGGCAGCCTGTAGTTCGGCAGCTCCATGACGAACGGCACGGCCTCGCCTCTGAACGCCGTGTGATTTGCGATGAACGCGACGAGGATGCCTGCGATGATCCCGAGGAAGTAAAGCCCCACCATGATGAGGCCGCTGTGCTCGGGGAAGAAGGTCGCTGTGAAGAAGCCGTATATCGGGAGCTTTGCGGAGCAGCTCATGAACGGCGTGAGGATGATGGTCATGCGTCTGTCGCGCTCGGAGGGGAGCGTGCGGCTTGCCATTACACCCGGCACCGTGCAGCCGAAGCCGATGAGCATAGGCACTATGCTTCTGCCGGACAGACCGATCTTGCGCAGGAGCTTATCCATCACGAAAGCAACGCGCGCTATGTAGCCGGAGTCCTCAAGCAGAGAGAGGAACAGAAACAGCGTCACGATTATCGGCAGGAAGCTCAGCACGCTGCCGACACCGGCGAACACGCCGTCTATCACGAGCGAGTGCACGGCGGGGCTCACCCTCCATGCTGTCATCGCGCCGTCAAGCGACACGGTCGCCCACTCGATGCCGAGCTCCATCAGATTCTGGAGCCATGCGCCTATCACATTGAACGTGAGGTAGAACACAAGCGCCATGATGATGACGAACAGCGGGATCGCGGTATATTTGCCCGTGAGCAGCCTGTCGATCTTCCGGCTTCTGAGATGCTCGCGGCTCTCTTTCGGCTTCACAACGGTCTTTTCAACGAGCTTCATAATAAAGGAGTAGCGCATATCGGCTATAGCGGCGGATCTGTCGAGGCCGCGCTCCTGCTCCATCTGGCAGATGATGTGCTCTATCATCTCCTGCTCGTTCGTGCTGAGCTCGAGCGCGTTCATCATGCGCTCGTCGCCCTCGATGAGCTTTGTTGCGGCAAAGCGGACGGGAATGTCGGCCGCCTGCGCATGGTCGTCGATGAGGTGCATTATGCCGTGGATACAGCGGTGTACGGCACCGTTGTGGTCGTCTCTGTCGCAGAAGTCCGCTCTGCCGGGGCGCTCCTGATACTGCGCCACGTGTACGGCGTGAGCCGTAAGCTCGTCAACGCCCTCGTTTTTCGCCGCGGCTATCGGCACGACCGGGATGCCGAGCAGCTCTTCCATCTCGTTTATCTTGATGGCTCCGCCGTTGCCGCGCATCTCGTCCATCATGTTCAGCGCGAGCACCATCGGGATGTCAAGCTCCATGAGCTGCATCGTGAGATAGAGGCTGCGCTCGATGCTTGTTGCATCGAGGATATTTATGATGCCGGTAGGCTTTTCGTTTATGACGAATCTGCGCGTCACGATCTCCTCGTTGGTGTACGGGGAGAGCGAGTAGATGCCGGGCAGATCGGTGATCTCGGTGTTGGCGTAGCCCCGGATCGGGCCGCTCTTTTTGTCAACGGTCACGCCCGGGAAATTACCGACGTGCTGATTCGAGCCCGTGAGCTGATTGAAAAGCGTGGTCTTGCCGCAGTTCTGGTTGCCCGCGAGCGCAAAGGTCAGAAGAGTGTCCTTCGGAAGCGGATTTTCGTCTGCCTTAACGTGGTACTTGCCGCCCTCGCCGAGGCCGGGGTGCTCTATCGGCTTAGCAGGATCGGCGCTCTTTCTCGCGGAGACAGCAGCCTCCGCCGGGATTATCTCTATGTTTGCCGCGTCCGCGAGGCGAAGCGTCAGCTCGTAGCCGTGGATGCGAAGCTCCATCGGGTCGCCCATCGGCGCGTACTTCTCAAGCGTGACGTGCGCGCCGGGGATAACGCCCATATCCAGAAAATGCTGCCTGAGAGCGCCCTCCCCGCCCACGGCCGTAACCGTTGCGGATTTGCCGATCTCAAGCTCTTTTAATGTCATTGACACGACAGTGATCTCCTCTGAGTTAACTTTCGCATGTAGTTTACCATTGCTAACTCGATTTGTCAACCGCGCCCCGCCGTGAGGCGGGGCGAGATATTATGCGGTTTTGTCCAGATACAGCTTCATGTAATCTCCGATGCCGAGGGGGGCTTTGTAGCGCTTCATCAGCACGAGGATGATGCGCCGCGGGATAACGGGATCGCCGTCTCTTTTGGGAAAATCGATAGTGAGGCGTGCTATTGCGTCCTCTATCGTGGGCAAGGCGTACTCCTCATCTGTCATGTAATACTCCTCGAAGGCGGCCTTGGCCTTTTTGTGCCTCGCATTGTGGGCAAGGCGAAGCCCCGTGAGAATGAGGAATACGGCCGCGAGGAACATGGAAACGGACAGCTGCCATGGGAAAAAGTGATCTATCATGTAGAAATCGATCCAGCCGCCGTTGGCCTCATCGACGAAGAATACCATAGTCACGTATACGGCCGCGTACACATACGGCGGGATGAGCGCGATAAGCGTCTTTTTGAAGGAGATGTTGTGGTAGTTGTTGAAGAATATGAACATCACCGCCGCAAGCACTGGACTCGTCAGGTGCAGGTATATGTTCGACGTGTCAAAAAGCGCGTATTTTATGCCGAAAACGGGTGAGATAACGAAGCAGGACAGCAGAAATGTGACCGTGACACAGCCCACGCCGACATAAAGAGTGTCAACTATCCAGCGCGGAAGGTGATAGTTGTTGTATCGCAGACCGTCCACCGCGTATGGGATGGCCTGCGAGGCGCAGACCCCGACAACGATATTGGACAGTATCGTGAACATCCTGAAGCCGCCGATGCCCTCCGCGCCGACTGTTTCGTTATCGATTAAGAAGAAGCGGACGATAAGTCCCGCAAAAACGGTAAGAACGGTAAGCGAGCAAAGTACGATAGAGATGATGCAGCTGCGCCTGTTTTTTTTGATGTAAGCGTTCATGCTTTGTTGTCCTCCGTCAAAATATTAGTCATTTCTGCTGCAGCGGTTTTTTGCGCGCCGTCAATGGCAAAAACTCAGATGAAAGCCTCCGCTTATTTCGCAAAGAAGGACAAAACGCAGACTCCGATGCCGAGAAGAGCGGCTATTATGCCAAGGATAAGCATAGCCTTATCCCCCGCAATGATAAACTCCTCGGGGCGCTGCGGGTCATAGAGGAGCTCAACGCGTTCGCCTATGCCGTATTTTTGTGAACCTCTGCCCACGCTGCTTTTCTTTTCGTACCACTTGCCCGAGGCATAGTACCGCATGACGGGGTAGTACACAACGGTGTTGCGTCCGTCGGAGTCATGGCGCATCTCGGTGTGATAGCCGGAGACCTTCGCCATAACAGAGGCGGTGTTATTTTTCATGCTTTTAAGCTGCTTGACGATGAGCAGAATGCCCGCGGCAAGGAAAGCGAGCCCGATCAGCAATACCGGTGTGTTGATATCCATATTCGGCCCTCCAGATATTTATATACTAAATTATACCATGCTTTCCCGCCGGAAGCAACAGCCTTGAAGGCCTTGCCGAAGCCGAAAGCAGCCTTTACCTTGAGCCCTGCCGAAGCCGTTCGTTATACTCGCGTATGGCGCCGGTGATTCCCTTGTCATCATATACCGCATAGAACACAAGGCACACGGCGGAGGCTATCAGCGCGGGAATGGCGGTAGCTCGAACGCCCTCCACGGTAGCTTTACCGTCGATAGAATTGAGCGTGATCAGGGCAGAGCACATCGACACCACCAAAGCGTCCGAGAGCTTCAGAATAAAACTTTTCGAGGCAAGGAACATGCCGGTGCGCTTCTGCCCGGTGCATATAAAGTCATACTGGGCAAGATCCGAGAATGCCGAGGCGGGAAGGATATTCGTAATTGAGATCGGCACGGCAGTCACGACGCCGATCAGAATGGCAAAGACCTCCGGCGTGATCAGCTCGGCAATAGGCCGATAGAACCAGATGGCAGCGTACTGCGCTATGTACACTATGCACGCAGACACAAGAAGAGGCTTCTTCCCGACCTTGGCGGAGAGCTTGTTGATAAGCGGATATGATGCAACTCCCAGAATGATCGTGATCGCCGCGATATATGTGACAAAGCTTTTGCTGAGGTTTAAAAGCGTTGTGACATAGTACACCTGCGCGCTGTTGAAGAAGGTCAGCGCGACCCACATTATCAGATACGCCAGCGTCATAAACACAAAATTCTTATAGCTGAAGGCCGCCTTGAGGCTCTTGAAAAGCGGCTCGTGGCACTGCGTATAGCTCGTGACGTAGTCTCTTTCGCGGATGGCGATAACGGGCACAAGCATCAGCAGAAGACCGATCAGCGCAAAAGCGGCGAACACTGTCCTGTAAGCAGTCAGCTCGGCTACTCCTCTGCTCTGCAGAACGTCAACAAGGGAGAATCCGCAGTAGACCAGCGCGGATGACAGCACGTACATGCCGCTGTTTATTGAGAACAGAAAGACCCTTTTCTGCGGATCGTTTACGACCTCTGCCTGAAGCGAGGCGTACGGAATAAAATACAGCGTGGAAAACGTATAATATAAAAACAGAAATACGCCGACCCAAACCGCGTTTAAGGCGCTGGTTCCGTGCACGGGAGGGAAGAAGATCAGCAGCGCGCACAGGGCGTACGGAATAAACGACGCTCTCATGAAGGGGATGCGCCGTCCGTCCCTGTGGCGGAGCCGGTCAGTCATCCCGGCGACTATCGGATCGGTCACCGCGTCCCATACGATGCTCAAGCCGTAAATGATGCCGAAGACAACGCCGGCGTTCGGTATAAAAGCGGGCAGAGTGGAGCCTGATTCCGAGGGGATGAAAAACACCATCAGGTATGAGGCGATGATACCGTAGATAAATGCCCTTCCGGCATCGCCGCAGCACAGGGCGATGATCTTTTTTGTTGAGATTACTTTTGCTCCGTCCATAGCATTACCTCACCACTTGGGGGCGGGAAGGCCGGTCACGGCGCTGCCCCATGCGTTTGCCCATGACTCCGGATAGAAGTCCACATACTTGATGCCCTTTTTCTTGCGCAGCTTAACAAAGCACGGGAGGAACGCCCATGTGAAGGAGGGCAGACCGATAACGAGGAGATAGAGCGGGCCTAAAAGTGCGGATTGCCATGTGTGGCCGTATTCATGCACCAGCACTTCCTTCTCCGACTCCTCGCCCTTGTGACCGAGGAAGATAAACATTCCCATGCCCATAGAGCCGTGTCCCTTGTTCCACTCTGTGACCTGTGCACCGTAAAATTTGAAGCTGTCCTTGTTCCCGTCCTTGGACAGGACGTAGGCTCTCATGATGAGCCCGACCAGATTCTGCACTATCCCCCAAGTCCATTGGAGAAGATAGTAGATGACCGACATGAACCCCCGCATATATGCCCGAGCCTCCTTCGCAAAAATGATGTGATCCTGTTTTTCCCTGCGAGTATCTGGAATTCAGTGTACCATGATGATTTTTGCTTTGCAACCGTTAAGGCAAAAAAACAGCCCGTTTCTGCCCGAAAGCAAGAAAAAACCACACCTTTTCGGTGTGGTTTAAATG
>DCGN01000116.1 GCA_002315275.1 Clostridiales bacterium UBA1777 | reverse complement strand
GGCTATCTGAGCGATAGGAGCGGTAATCGCTATCTTATCAATTGTGGCGGGGACAGTGACCGTGCGTCCTACGGAGTCGGTGAACTGTCTTGTTCCGGAGGCGGCTGTTTCCGCGGGGGCTATATTCTCGGTAGATGCTTTAGCGTCGGCGGAAGCGGGTGCTTGCGTTGTGCCGCAGCCTGCGAGCAGACCGAGCAGCATGATTACGGATAAAGCGAGTGCGATTACTTTTTTCATGGTGTAGGACTTCCTTTCATTTGTGTGCGCTTTTGCTTGGTATAATGACCTTCGTGCCTTTTTCCTCGGCGAAGGTTATTTCAATGTTATAAAGCCTCTTTATAAGCTCCGGCGTGATCACCTCAGTGCCGCCGAAAGCCTCTACCTTGCCGCCGAGAAGCGCGAGCACGCTGTCGGCGTACCACAGTGCGTGCTGCGGGTTGTGTGTCGAGAGCAATACGGTGTACCCGTCATCGGCGAGGGAGCGTACGAGCTTCAATATGCGCTCCTGATTGCCGTAGTCAAGGTTCGAGGTCGGCTCGTCCATGAGCAGTATCCTTGACTTCTGCGCGAGTGCGCGCGCTATCATCGCAAGCTGCTGCTCTCCGCCGGAAAGCTTGAGGTAGTTCTTCCCGGCGATATCAGTGATCCCGGTTCTCTCCATCGCCGCCCATGCAGCCTCCTTCTGAGCCCTGCGCGGAACGGACAGCGTGCCGACGGAGTGCGCCGTCCCCATAAGCACCATATCCTCGACCGTGTAGCCGAAGGAGTTTCCGTGCGACTGTGGGATATATGCGATCTTATCGGCAAGCGCTCTTGCGCGCATATTCGCAGCGTTCTCGCCGTCTATGTGTATCTCGCCCGTGTATCCTCTCAGAATGCCGAGGATGCACTTGAAAAGCGTGCTCTTGCCGACACCGTTAGGCCCGAGGACGGACATGAGCTGTCCCGTCTCAGCCTCAAACGAAACGCCCTTCAGCACCTCATGCCCCGAGTAGGAGAAGCAAAGCTCATTAACGTTAATACTCACAGCGTTTTCTCCTTTCTGAGCAGAAGATATATAAAGAACGGCGCGCCGACGAAGGCTGTCAGTATGCCGATGGGGATCTCGACCGAGAGAAGATTTCTCGATATGTTATCTACAACGAGCATGAAAAGTGCTCCGCCCAACATGGAAGCGGGCATAAGGTGCTTGTAGTCGCCTCCGACGAGCTTCCTGCAAAGGTGCGGGATAACGAGCCCGACCCAGCCTATCATGCCGCTCACGGATATGCTCGCCGCCGTGATGAGCGTGGAGGCGAGAATAATCACAAAGCGGACAAGATCCGTGTTTACGCCGAGCGCACGCGCCTCGTCGTCTCCGAGCGAGAGAAGGTTGATACGCCAGCGGACGGCGAACAGAACAGCGAGGCCGACAGCCATCGGGACAAATGCAAAGACAATATCGTCAAGTCTTATGCCCGATAAAGAACCCATCAGCCAGTAGGTTATAGCGGGGAGTTGGTTTGACGGGTCGGCAACGAGCTTGATGTACGAGGTGCCCGCGCTGAAAAGCGAGCTGACCATTATGCCCGCGAGGATGAGGTTCACGACCTTTAACCCCGGCGCGCGCAGGGATATGATAAACACGAGCGCAACGGTAATGAGGCTTGAGATAAATGCCATGCCGGTTATCATTGCCGAGCCGAGGCCGAGCAGAATTGCAAGCGCCGCGCCGAAGGCCGCTCCAGAGGAGGCGCCGAGAATATCGGGGGATGCCATCGGGTTCTGAAATACGCCCTGATAAGCCGCGCCCGCAGCCGCAAGGCTGCAGCCCACGAGGCAGGCCATAACTATCCTCGGCAGACGGATATTTATGACAACGATCTCCATCTCCTGCGCCCACGTCATTTCAAGCGGAAATATCTTTCCCGCGAGGATCTTCATGACCTGACCGATGGGAACACCGTACCGCCCGATGGAGAACGACACAAGAAAGCACACAATAAGCAATGCGGCGAGTATCACGATGATACCACCCGCGGACATGCCCTTCTTTTTTGATTTATCACTAAGCGCCATATAACAGCCTCACTTTTCATCTCTCGACCGAATTGTATCTAAAAACAACTCGCTATGCGATTATAACCCGCTCCGCATGAAATTGCAATATTAAATTTTAAAAAAGGCAAAAAAATACCGAAGCCCCGAAAGGCCTCGGCATACAGTCAATATAAACTCGCTCTTTTCACGCCAGCGCAACGTCGAGCACCATCATCAGCGCAAAGCCGACGGCCGCGCCGATCGTGCCTATGTTGCTGTGCGCTCCCGCCTGAGACTCGGGGATCAGCTCCTCAATGACAACGTATATCATAGCGCCCGCAGCGAACGCGAGAATATACGGCAGCGCGGGTCTGATGAGCGAGGTGAGCAGTATCGTGATGATCGCTCCTATCGGCTCGACGGCGCCGGACATAAATCCGAGCGAAAACGCCTTGGAGCGCTTCATCCCGCAGCTTACGAGCGGCATGGATATTATTGCGCCCTCGGGGAAGTTCTGTATCGCGATGCCTATCGCGAGTGCGAGAGCGCCTGCCGCGCTTATGAGCCCGTCGCCGGAAAGCGCGCCAGCCAGCACAACGCCGACGGCCATTCCCTCCGGGATGTTGTGCAGCGCCACCGCGAGAACGAGCATTATAGACTTACCCATGTTACAGCTTGCTCCCTCTGGCTGCTCAGTATTCAGATGCAGGTGAGGGATAAGCTCGTCAAGCACGAGCAGAAACGCTATGCCGAAAAGAAAACCTCCCGCCGCGGGTATCCACGCTACCGTGCCCTGCTCCGCGGCCATGTCTATCGACGGAATAAGCAGAGACCATACCGATGCCGCTATCATGACGCCCGACGCAAACCCCAAAAGCGCCTTCTGCAGCCGCAGACTCATCTCCGATTTTAAAAAGAATGCCATTGCCGAACCTAAGGTCGTTCCGAAAAAGGGTATTGCCACCCCTATAGCGGCAATCTGAAACCCGGTCATCTTATCACCCCTCTAATCTATGCTCGAAGCATGTCGGATGTGCCCGACTGAGAGCATGATATCACATAGGTGGTCATAATGCAACGGATTAGTTTACATAATAGCAGAAAAGAGCAGCCAGATACTCATCGATAAAGTCATTGAGCGCCTCGTAGTCCATGTACTGCTTGTAGATGCCCTCAAGCTCATCGTGCGAATCTCCCGCCTTGCCGATCGCGCGCACAGCCTTTTCGATATAACCGCTTTCCGGGGCGATCGTCCGCAGCACCATGCGCGAATCGGGAAAGAGCACGGCCTCGGCGCAGTCTGGCAGGAGCGGGTCGAGGCAGATGACGGTCTCTGCCGCGCTATTACTTTGCAGAGCGCGCATCAGCCCCTCCGGTGTCACGGTTTCGGTTTCGCATTCCGCCGGCGCCTCTCCGTACAGCTCGGCCACGCCGTCCCGGCTTATCGCACTGAGAAAACACCTGCGGCCGCGAAGTCGGCCTTCGGCGAACTCAAGTGCGCACATGTCTCCCTTCGCCCGCCTTTCGCAGCCCGCCTTGAACAGCAGCCTGTACGCTTCGGCATAGCGCGTTTTTATCTCCGCGTTCAGCGCATATGCCTTTTCCGCGTCTCCGCTCAGCAGGGGAGTCCCGCAAAACTGCCCAAGGTTTACATAATCAGCGTCGACCCCGAACAGAGCGGGCTCCGCCGTGTGCGGTGCCGTGCCGTCTGCCCAGCCCTCGCGAAGCTCGCGTATGTATATTCCGTCAAGCGAGCGCGTGTCTCCGGAGCAGAACACGTACTCAACTTTGTATCCGCGCCTCTCCGCCTCAAGGCCGATACGTCTCATGAATGTGCTCTTGCCCGTTCCCGGCCCGCCCTTTATGATGTGGAGATAACCGCCGTCCGGAGGAAAGGCCGGATACAGCGAGA
This sequence comes from Clostridiales bacterium UBA1777, assembly GCA_002315275.1. Taxonomy (GTDB): domain Bacteria; phylum Bacillota; class Clostridia; order Oscillospirales; family Oscillospiraceae; genus Limivicinus. The sequence goes on along the minus strand of DCGN01000116.1, from coordinate 5,064 downwards.
AAAAGCCGCCCGCAGAGTTCGCGGCGAGAAAATATTTGCTTATCATACATACACCCCGTAATATTTGAGATGTTAAAATCTATGCGACGCACCCGTTTAGTTTGACAGAGGACTTGCCTCTGATATATAATCAGAAAAAACATAAGGGAGGAATTCACATGGACAACAATAAACTCGGCTTCGGCCTGATGCGCCTTCCCCGTATAGACAACGTCGAGGGAGGAGAGGTCGATGTAGAGCTCGTCAAGGCTCTTGTCGATAAATTCATCTCCCGCGGCTTCACATACTTCGATACCGCATGGATGTACTGCAATTTCACGAGCGAGTGCGTTGCCAAGCAGGCCATAGTTGACCGCTATCCCCGCGATGCCTTCACGCTTACGGACAAGCTCCACGCGGCCTACTTCAAGACCGAGGAGGAGCGCGACGCGATATTTGCCGAGCAGATCAAAAAAACGGGTGTCGATTTCTTCGATTACTATCTCCTCCACGATGTCAACAGGCGCAGCTTCAAAAAGTTCGAGCGCCTCAACTGCTACAGCTTCATAAAGGAGAAGAAGGCTCAGGGCTTTGCAAAGCATATCGGCTTCTCCTTCCATGACGGCCCGGAGCTTCTTGAGGAGGTTCTCACGGCGTGGCCCGAGATGGAGTACGTTCAGCTTCAGCTCAACTATGTCGACTGGGACAGCGCGGGAGTACGTTCCCATGAGTGCTATGATGTCGCCGTGAAGCACGGCAAGAGGGTCATAGTCATGGAGCCCGTCAAGGGCGGCACGCTTGCTGCGCTTTCTCCCGATGCCGAGAAGATCCTCAGAGACTATGCCCCCGAGGCATCTCTGCCCTCGTGGGCGATCCGCTTTGCTGCAAGCAACGAGGCCGTTTTCAAGGTGCTCAGCGGCATGAGCAATATGGATCAGGTGCTTGACAATACCTCATATATGGCCGATTTCAAGCCGCTCAACGCCGAGGAAAGGGCCTGCATTGACAAGGTCGTCGGCGTTATCAGAGACGAATCACGCATAGCCTGCACGGGCTGCTCCTACTGCACGGCCGGCTGCCCGCAGAATATCACCATCCCGAGATACTTCTCCCTCTTCAATGCCGACCTTCAGGAGATAGACTCCAAGGGCTGGAAGCCTCAGGTGGAGTATTACGATAATCTCTGCAAGGAGTTCGGCGCGGCGGGGGACTGCATCGAGTGCGGCGCGTGCGAGGAGATCTGCCCTCAGCATTTGCCGGTAAGAAAGTATCTCAAGCAGGTCAAGGAGCATTTCGGAAAATAATAATCATCGCAAAGGAGAACACAGTTGGAAACCATCAGCCGGATTTTAGCCCGCGAGCTTAACCGCGAACAGACCCATATTGACAACGTCATCGCCCTTCTTGACGAGGGCAACACCATTCCGTTTATCGCACGATACAGAAAAGAGCTTCACGGCGCGATGGACGATACGACTCTTCGCACCCTTCAGGAGCGCCTTGAGTATCTCCGCTCCCTGCAGGACAGACGCGATACCGTCAAAAAAGCGATAGCCGAGCAGGACAAGCTCACCGATGAGCTGTCCGCCGCGATAGATAACGCCGCCACGCTTGCCGCCCTTGAGGATCTGTACAGACCCTATAAGCCCAAGCGCCGCACCAGAGCCACGGCCGCAAGGGAGAAGGGGCTCGAGCCGCTCGCAGAGCTTCTCTTTTCTCAGTCTCCCGGCCTTGAAGCCCCGGAGGTGCTTGCAGAGGGCTTCGTGGACAGCGAAAAGGGCGTTGATACCGTCGAGGATGCGCTTGCGGGCGCATCCGATATCATCGCCGAGATGATCTCGGACGATGCCGCCGTAAGAAAGATCGTCCGCGATATGACGCAGGCTTACGCATCTCTCGTGTCCAAGGCCGCCAAGGATGAGGACTCGGTCTACCGCATATATTACGATTTCAATCAGCGCGTGAACCGCCTTCAGGGCTATCAGATCCTCGCCGTGAACCGCGGCGAGAAGGAGGAGCTCCTCAAGGTCTCGATCGAGCTTGACAGAGACCTCGCCGTTCAGAGAATAAGGCGGTATGTCATCGTCCCCGGCAGCAAGGCCATGGCCTTTATCCGCGGCGCTGTCGATGATGCGTATGACAGGCTCATATGGCCGTCGATGGAGCGTGAGGAGCGAAGCGCACTCACCGATATGGCCTGCGAGGGCGCGATAAACATGTTCGCGCTCAACCTCAAGCCGCTTCTGATGCAGCCTCCCGTCAAGGGCAAGGTCACCATGGGGCTTGACCCCGGCTATGCTCACGGCTGCAAGATCGCCGTTGTTGACGGCACCGGTAAGGTGCTCGATACGACCGTCGTATATCCCACCTTCGGCGAGAACAGAAAGAGAGACGCTATCCGCATCCTCTCCGCCATGATCAGAAAGCACGGCGTTGAGCATCTCGCCATCGGCAACGGAACGGCCTCCCGCGAGACGGAGCAGATGGTCGTTGAAATGCTGCATGAGCTCGGCGGCGGACAGAGCTACGCCATCGTCAACGAGGCGGGCGCGTCCGTATATTCAGCATCGAAGCTTGCCGCGGAGGAGTTCCCGGATTACGATGTCAATCTCCGCTCGGCCGTCAGCATCGCGAGAAGGCTGCAGGATCCGCTTGCGGAGCTCGTCAAGATCGAGCCGATGGCTATAGGCGTCGGCCAGTATCAGCACGATATGCCGCAGGCAAAGCTCGAGGAGACGCTCGTCGGTGTCGTGGAGGACTGCGTCAACGCAGTCGGCGTTGATATCAACACGGCATCGCCCTCGCTGCTTCAGAGAGTATCTGGCCTTACGAAGACCACCGCGAAGAATATCGTCACCTACCGCGAGGAAAACGGCATTTTCAGATCGAGAACCGAGATCAAAAAAGTCCCGAAGCTCGGCCCGAAGGCGTATGAGCAGTGCGCGGGCTTCCTCAGAGTGCCGGAGAGCAGGGAAGTGCTCGACAATACTGCCGTCCACCCCGAAAGCTATCCCGCCGCGAAGAAGCTCATGGAGCTGTGCGGCGTTACGCCGAAGGATGCCTCCGAGCTTCCCTCAAGGCTTGCGCTCTACGGCAGAGAGAAGGCGGCGGCAGAGTGCGGCATCGGCCTTCCCACGCTTGACGATATAGTCTCCGAGCTTCTTAAGCCCGGCAGAGACCCGCGTGACGAGCTGCCTCCCGTGCAGCTTCGGAAGGACGTTCTCGATATCAAGGATCTCAAGCCCGGCATGGTGCTCACGGGCACCGTCAGAAACGTTATCGACTTCGGCGTTTTCGTCGATATCGGCGTCCATCAGGACGGCCTCGTCCATATCTCTCAGATATGCGAAAAGCGCATCCGCCATCCGAGCGAGATAGTCGCCGTCGGCGATATCGTAAAGGTCTGCGTGCTTGAGGCAGACGAGAAGAAAAAGCGCATTTCGCTTTCGATGAAGCAGGTAAAGGAATAAGCTAACAGCCTCCCGCGGAAAGCTGCTTTCCGCAGGAGGTTTTTTGACGGTTTTGCGCTAAGAAACCGCAAAACAAAGCGTTAAGAAACTGTTAAGAAAGCGAACGATGCCGCCGATAAAACGGCATTATTTTGCCATACAGGACAAAACTGTGTGTTTTTCTATTTTATTTCCGTTGACTGCCATGTAAAATGATGTTAATATATCTTAACAGGTACAGTTATTCTTGCAGATTATATAATTGGATTTGAAAGAATGATTGTATTGTTTTTTTCTGCCGTTTTGCAAGGCAGAATCCTGCTCTTGATTTAGGAGAAACGATAAGCTATGGAAAAGAAAAAGCGCGTAAGCCTCGGCATGATCCTTGTCACCATCGGCATAGTCTACGGTGATATAGGCACCTCGCCGATGTATGTTATGAAATCTATCCTTGAGGGTAACGGCGGCATCGGCTCCATTGATAAGGACTTTATTATAGGCTCGCTCTCCCTCCTTATCTGGACGCTCACGCTGCTCACAACGGTCAAGTTTGTGCTCGTTGCGATGAAGGCCGATAACCACGGCGAGGGAGGCATCTTCGCTCTGTTCTCACTCGTGAAGAGCTGCGGCAAGTGGCTCATCTTCCCGGCGATGCTCGGCGGTGCCGCTCTGTTGGCGGACGGTGTCCTTACCCCTGCCGTCACAGTTACGACGGCTGTAGAGGGTCTGCGCAGCATCGATTTCATGGCCAAGCTCATAGGAGACAGTCAGGTCAAGGTCGTTATCATCACGATAATCATCATCTCCGGCCTGTTCTTCGTTCAGCACGTCGGCACGAGCAAGATCGGCAAGGCCTTCGGCCCCGTTATGCTCGTCTGGTTCGGCTTCCTCGCCGTTATCGGCGTTATCAACATCCTCACGATGCCCGAGGTACTCAAGGCGTTCAATCCCGTTTACGCCGTCAAGGTGCTCATAAGCCCCAATAACAAGGCCGGCTTCATGATCCTCGGCAGCGTCTTCCTCGTCACCACCGGCGCGGAGGCACTCTATTCCGACATGGGCCATGTCGGCAATGATTCAATTTACATCTCATGGCCGTTTGTCAAGCTTTGCCTTATCTTCAACTATCTCGGTCAGGGCGCATGGATTCTCCTCAATCAGACCAATACCGCGCTCTACTCGATCGAGGACATGAACCCCTTCTTCCTCATGCTTCCCGAGGTGCTCAGGCCTTTCGCGGTTGTCCTCGGCGCTGCTGCCGCGATCATAGCGTCTCAGGCGCTTATCACCGGCTCATATACTCTCGTGTCCGAGGCGATACGCCTCGACCTCATGCCGCACCTGCAGATTCGCTACCCCTCAGACACNNCTCAGGCGCTTATCACCGGCTCGTACACACTCGTCTCCGAGGCCATCAGGCTCGATCTGCTCCCGCACCTCGAGATCCGCTACCCCGCGGATACGAAGGGCCAGCTCTATATCAACACGGTCAATAACGTGCTCTGGATCGGCTGCATCCTCGTCGTGCTGTACTTCCGCTCCGGCGCGAGAATGGAAACGGCTTACGGCCTCGCCATCACGATTGCAATGCTCATGACGACGGTGCTCCTCTTCGAGTACGTCCGCAAGCTGTGCA
>DCGN01000052.1:19077-19531 GCA_002315275.1 Clostridiales bacterium UBA1777 | reverse complement strand
ACCGTTCCTTCAAGCGCCGCTGTCGCCGAGAGAGCCTTCGCCGGCGCGAAGAACCTTACGACAGTTAACCTCTATCCGTACTCCCTGCGCAACCTCGGCGCTAACGCGTTCGCCGATACGACCGATGAGCTCACGGTCAGCGGCGGTAAGCTCACCGTGATAATCACGGCGCGCCCGCTCGCAGACGGCGTTGACATCGAAACTCTCAAGAAGCTCGGCCTCGTCTTTGAGGAGGAGCCCGAGGAAGAGATAACCGATGACGATGACGACAGCGAAGCTCCCGAAGAGGAAGTCGAGGGTACCGAAGAGGTGACCGAAGAGGAAACTCCCGCTGAGGAACCCGCTGAGGAAGCTTCTAACGAAGAGACTCCTTCCGAGGAGAACCCTTCCGCTGAAGAACCCTCCGAAGAGCCTGCCGAGCAGGAGTGATCCCGTAGGGACGAGCGCAGCGAGT
>DCGN01000052.1:9279-18997 GCA_002315275.1 Clostridiales bacterium UBA1777 | reverse complement strand
AGCGCAGCGAGTCCGCAAAGCCTTCCCCTTCCGCAGAAGGGGAAGGGGGACCGCTTGCGGTGGATGAGGTTCCTCCCGCCTCCGCAACAAATCAATAATCAAGACTGCGATGAGTACCCCTCACCGCAGTCTTTTTGCGCCTCTGTCATTTCAAATCGGTGCTCACACCGAACGAAGACGCGGACTCACTCCGCTTCGCGTCGTTCATCCCTACGGCACGCGCATTCCGCACAACCTCACAATCGCGTCATTGCGAACCGGTGCTCACACCGGTGTGGCAATCCGCATCCCATACGTCTTTTCTTTCCGTGCGCTCTTGTTTTTGCCGAAACTGATGATATAATATTATCAAATACATTTACCGGAGGCGTTGATATGACTAACGCAGATCTCAAAAAACTCGGGAAAAACGAACTTATCGAAATTATCCTCAAGCTAAAGCAGGATAACGCCGTGCTCTACGCCGCCCTTGAGGACGCCAAAAAGGAGATCACCGAGCAGAGCAAGGTTCAGCTCGAGTGCGGCTCCATCGCCGAGCAGGCCATAAAGGTCAACGGTGTGCTTGAGGCCGCCCAGAAGGCCGCCGATGAATACCTCGCCGAGGTCAAGCGCGCCAACTCCGATACCGAGGATAAGTGCAACCGCATGCTCCGCGAGACCGCCCTCAAGTGCAAGAAGCTCCTTGATGAGACCAATGCCGAGATCGCCAGAAGAAAGGCCGAGTTCAACGCCAATGTTGACCGCACCGTCTCTGTCTACGGCGAGCTGTCCGATGCCGCGAAGCGTAAATAATCAATAGGGTAAACCACGTTATGTTAACCGACAAAACCGTAACCGAGCCTGAAAAAATTCTCCCCGTAGCGCACACCTGCGACGTGCTCGTCTGCGGGGGAGGCATTGCGGGCGTTTCCGCCGCCCTCGCCGCCGCACGCCACGGCGCGAAGGTGCTTCTGCTTGAGCGCGAATATGCCCTCGGCGGCCTTGCCACGCTCGGTCTAATCACGATTTACCTCCCGCTGTGCGACGGCTGCGGCCGTCAGGTCAGCTTCGGTATTGCCGAGGAGCTATTGAAGCTTTCTGCTGTCCACGGCCTCGAGGATTTTGCCGACAATGCATGGCTCGTCGGCGGCTCGCTTGAGGATAAGATCAAGCGCCGCTACATGGTGCGCTATAATCCCAACGTCTATGCCATCGACCTTGAGCAGCTCCTCGTCCGCGAGGGCGTTGAGATTCTCTACGGCACGTCAGTCTGCAGCATTGTCACCGACGGCGGCAGAATCACGCACGCGATCGTCGAGAACAAGTCCGGCCGAAGCGCTGTCGCCGTGTCCGCTGTCGTCGATGCGACCGGCGATGCGGACGTGTGCCTGCAGGCAGGGGAGAGCACCGAGACGTTCAAGCAGGGTAACGTCCCCGCCGCGTGGTTTTACTACACGCAGGACGGCGAGTATAAGCTCAACACGCTCGGCTTCAGCGATATTCCCGACTCGATGAAGACGCCCGAGCAGCTCGAAAACGATAAAAAGTCTCTCAGGTTCGGCGGCCTTGATGCCGATGAGCTGAGCAGGCTCACCGTTCTATCGCACAGAATGCTGCTCGATAAGTTCCTCGAGGGCGGGATCGACAGCCCAACCCACGCACTCTCGACCATTGCCGCTATTCCGCAGATCCGCATGACGCGCAGGCTTGCCGGCCTCCGCACGATGGACGATTCCGAGATCGCCGCTGAGATGCCCGACAGCGTGGGGCTGTTTTCGGACTGGCGCAAGCGCGGCCCCGTGTATGAGCTTCCGTTTGACTGCCTCCGCGGCGGCAGAATAAGCAATCTTTTCGCTGCGGGAAGGTGTATTTCCGTGACGGATGCGATGTGGGATATCACGCGCGTTATCCCGGTCTGCGCAGTTTCCGGCCAGGCCGCCGGCACCGCGGGAGCGCTTCTGAGCGCGAACGGCTCGGTCGATACGCAGGAGCTTCAGCGCTGTCTTGAAACCGACGGCGCGGTGCTGCACGTTTCACAGCTCAAATGATCTGAAATTGCACATGCTTTGCAAAAACGGTACTATTTTGAAAGAAAACTCCTTTTCTTCGCGTAACGAATTGTAAAGCATGTATTTTACTGAAATTCCAATAAAATTCTTAAATTATTACGACCGGATCTGCGAGAAATTGTGCTGAAATGTACAAGTCCTGCAAATTCGGTCATCTTTTAATCAAACGCAGTTCTTTTAAAGAAAAAACTAATCTGTTATTATTCGGGTATAAGATGGCTTAGAGTGGTTTGCGCTGATATATGCGGAAAAATCAGCAGCTCGCTCAAGGCAGACAAGTATGTATTTTATTTTAAACAGGAGAGTGTATTATGAGCTTCGAAAACCTTATGAGCCCCATCACCATAAACGGCATGACCCTTAAAAACCGCATTATGATGACTCCTATGGGCACCAACCTCGCAAACCCCGACGGCAGCATTTCCGAGGAGCATAAGAACTATTATAAGCTTCGTGCACAGGGCGGCACGGGTCTCATCGTTGTTGAGAACGTTTGCGTCGCGTTCCCGATGGGCTCCAACGGCACGAGCCAGCTTCGTCTCGACCATGACAGCTTCATCCCTCATATGTACGAGCTTACCGAGATGGTACACAGGTACGGCACGAAGATTTCTATTCAGGTCAACCACGCCGGCGGCGCCGCAAACCCTGCAAGAATCGGCATGCAGCCTGCCTCCGCATCCGATATTCCCTGCAAGACCGGCGGCTTCAAGCCCCGTCCGTTCACGACCGAGGAGGTATACGACCTCGTCCAAAAGTATGCCGACGCTTGCAAGCGCGCTCAGATGGCAGGCTTTGACGCCGTTGAGCTTCACGCGGGCCACAGCTACCTCATCAACCAGTTCCTCTCTCCCGTGACCAATAACCGTACCGACGAGTTCGGAGGCAGCGTCGAAAACCGCGTCCGTTTCCTCAAGCTCATCCTTCAGGAGACCAGAAAGCGCGTCGGCAACAATTATCCCATCATGATCCGCATCTCCGCGGACGAGTTCGTACCCGGCGGAATCACGATCGAGGATACGCTCGAATGGCTCGAATTGGTTGACGAGTACGTTGACCTCTATAATGTCTCCGCAGGTCTGAATGACTCTATGGAGCTTATGATAGACAAGGGTTACCTCTCCGACGGCTGGAAGCGTTATCTCTCCAAGGCTGTCCGCGAGAAGTTCGGCAAGCCCTGCATCACCTCCGGCAACATCCGCGATCCCAAGGTTGCAGAAGAAATTGTCGCAACGGGTGCCGCTGATATCGTTGCAATGGGCAGAACGCTCATCGCAGATCCCGAGTGGCCCAACAAGGTGCGCGACGGCCGCGTTGACGAGATCCGCAAGTGCATCTCCTGCTGCATCGGCTGCGTCGGCAACAGAATGGTCAACAACAGACCTATCCGCTGCACCGTCAACCCCGCTGTAACGACCGGCGAGGGATATAAGAAAAATAAGGTCAGCAAGCCGTGCAAGGTCGTGGTCATCGGCGCGGGTACTGCCGGCATGGAAGCCGCATGCACCGCGGCTGAAGTAGGCTGCAAGGTCGTCCTTATCGATGAGAACGATCATCTCGGCGGCCGCGCCTCACGCATCTGTAACCTGCCCGAGAAGTTCCGCTTCAAGGATATGGTGGCATACTTCGAAAAGCGCGTAGGCAGACTTGAAAACATCAAGGTCCTGCTCAACACGAAGGCGACGAAGGCAATCGTCGAGGCCGAAAAGCCCGACCTTATCGTCTGCGCTACCGGATCCAAGATCATTACCCCTAACATCCCCGGCCTGCTTGACAACCTCGCAAAGGGCAACATCATGACCGCAGATGAGGTCATCGACAACGTGCTCAGCGGTGCATACGATATAGACATGACCGGCAAGAAGGCCGTTATCATCGGCGGCGGCGCAACGGGTCTCGACCTCGTAGAGTGCTACGCAAATAAGGGTGCTGAGTGCACCGTCGTTGAAATGATGCCCATCATCGGCAACGGCATGGACCTCGTTTCCAAGGTCAGCATCACAAACCTCATGCGCGACAAGAAGGTCTGCCAGATGCCCAACACCAAGCTCATCGAGGTCAAGGAGAACAGCTTCGTTACCGATGCAGGCGAGCTCCCGTTTGATTATGGCTGCGTATGCCTCGGCCTTAAGAGCTACAATCCTCTTCTTGAGGAGATGAAGACAGTTACAAACACTGTTTCCGTAGGCGATGCAGAGCGCGCACCCAGACAGATCATCGACGGCGTCCGCGAGGGCAGAGATATTATCGTCGCCCTCGAGCAGCTCGGCTTTATCGACTGATAACAGAGGATATAAGATATGAAACAGATAGCATTTGTTGAGCCCAATGTGGCAAAGCTTATAGACGTTGAGATGCCCAAGTGCGGCGCGGGCGAGGTTCTTGTGAAGACCTGCTATTCCGCGATAAGCGCGGGCACGGAAAAGTCCAATATTACCGGTGATCCCAACTGCGGAGGCGGCCGCGGACAGCAGAGACCCTGGCCCCGCGTGCTCGGCTACAGCGTCAGCGGCATCGTCGTGGAAGTAGGCGAGGGGATTGATGACCTCAAGGTCGGCGACAGAGTGCTCGGCCTTTGGGGCAAGCATCAGCAGTACAACGTTTACAAGCGTGAAAACGTTGTAAAAATTCTCTACGATAACATCGACCTTGCGGATGCGTGCTTCGTGTTCATCTCCAACTTCTCTATCGCCGCCGTCAGAAAGACCAACCTTGAGATAGGCGAGAGCGCAATGGTATTCGGCCTCGGACTGCTCGGCCTATTTGCCGTTCAGTACGCCAAGATCGCGGGCGCACAGCCTGTTATCGCAGTGGGACGCCGCGAAGAGAGACGTCAGCTTGCTCTCAAGCTCGGCGCGGATTATGCCTTCGACCCCGAAGATCCCGACCTTACCGACAAGATAAAGTCCGTCACAGAGGGCAAGGGCGCAAACTCCGTTATCGAAGTTACCGGTAACCCCGATGCACTTACCTCCGCTCTTATGGGCACGGCGCGCTTCGGCCGCGTTGCTCTGCTCGGCTGCACGAGAGTTCCCACAACGGTAAACTTCTACAACGACGTTCATTTCCCGGGAATTACGATAGTCGGTGCTCACACTATGGCACGCCCCGACCACGAGTCCTCCCACGGTTGGTGGACTCAGCAGGATGACTGCAAGGCCGCACTCAGACTCCTTGCCGCAAACAGACTCAACGTTCATGACATGATAAACGAGATACATTCTCCCGTGGACTGCGAAGAGGTATATAGCCGCCTTGCTCTTACGAAGAAATTCCCCATCGGCGTTGCATGGGACTGGACAAAGCTTGACTGAGGAGAATATACGATGAGAAAAATTAAAGTTGCACATTTCGGTATTGCGCATGACCACAGCATATTTGCTATGGAGGTACTCAGAAAGTACCCCGAGATTTTCGACGTAGTCGGCGTTTGCGAGCCTGATGAGGCCACATGGGAGAAATTCGGCTCTCATCCCAACTATGCAGGTCTGCCCCGCCTCACCGAGGAAGAACTCCTCTCCAGAGACGACATCGAGGCCGTACTCTGCGAGGGCCACGAGCTCAGAAGCGTTTCCGATGCGCAGAAGTGCATTGACGCGGGCAAGTTTGTCCACCTTGACAAGCCGGGCGGAATCGATATTGATGCCTTCGGCAAGCTCCTCAAGTCTGCCGATGACAAGGGCCTTTGCGTACATATGGGATATATGTACCGCTGGAATCCCGCGATGAAGTACGTCCGCGAGGCTGTTTCCTCCGGTAAGCTCGGCACGATAACCTCTGTCGACTGCACATTCTCCATCCAGTATCAGGCAGAGAAGAAGCAGTGGCTCAAGCAGTTCCCCGGCGGAATGATGTTCTTCCTCGGCTGCCACAGCCTTGATATGATCATGCAGCTTCTCGGCGAACCCGAGACCGTTACGGCATTCAACCACAGCTCCGGATATGAGAATGACGGATCTTTGGACAGTTGCTTTGCGGTTTTCAACTATCCCAACTGTGCCGCAACGATCCGCTCGAGCGGCGTTGAGGCCAACGGCTACTACGAGAGAACGCTCAAGGTCGTCGGCACAAAGGGCACGATCAAGGTTCAGCCCCTTGAGACCCCCACGCTCGTCCGCGAGGCATATCTTGACGGCGGCATGGAGCACCCCTGGCACGATTACAGCCAGAGCATTTTCCCGGGCTACCCCAACGGCAGATATGACGATATGATCTTGGAATTTGCATCCATTGTACGCGGAGATATAAAGAACCCCTGGTCCGGCGAGTATGAGTATTCCGTTCAGAAGACTTTGCTTAAAGCCTGCAAATAAGGAGATAAAACAATGAAAAAGAAAGTATTTGTTATCGGCGGCACCGGCGTTATGGGCTCTTACCTTACCAAGCACCTGCTTGACCTCGGCTATGCTGTAGATGCCGGCACAAGACATGCCCGCGAGAGCGATAATCCCGATCTCAGCTATGTTGTCGGCGACTTCATGAACTTCCGCACCATCACAAAGTTCCTCTCAGACAAGCACTATGATGCCATTGTCGACTTCATGACCTACACGACAGCTATGTTTGCCGAGAGATTTGAGCTTCTTCTCTCTTCAACGGATCACTACATCTTCCTCTCCTCCTACAGAGCTTATTCCGATGCTGAGATCCCCACAGTCGAGACATCTCCGAGACTTCTTGATGTTGTTGACGATATGGAGTTCCTCACAAGCGAGGACTACTCTATCTTCAAGTCCAGAGAAGAGAACATTCTCCGCTCCTCCAAGTTCACCAACTGGACCATTGTCCGCCCCGCGATAACTTACTCCAACCAGCGTATCGCCTTCGTTACGCTCGAGCTGCCCCTTATGCTCCGCCGTGCAAAGGCAGGCAAGCCCATCTACATTCCTCAGGAATGCTACGATGTTCCCGCTACCTGCACATGGGCATGCGATGTCGCAAAGATGATTGCTCTGCTCGTACATAATGACAAGGCATACTGCGAGGCATTCTCCGTCTGCACCGCTGAAAACCAGACCTGGGGCACTATCGCAGGCTACTACAAGGATATCATCGGTGCCGACATTCGTCCCGTTCCCATTCAGGACTACCTCGACTTCTTCGGCAACAAGCTTGTCAACCGTTGGCAGCTCATATATGACCGCTGCATGAAGCGCGTAATGGATAACTCCAAGATCCTTGCCGCAACGGGCATGAAGCAGGAGGAGCTTATGCCTATCAAGGAAGGCATTGCAAAGTGCATTGCAGAGGTTCCCGAAGACAGAGAGTGGAGCGAGTACACCAAGCTCCTCAATGTCGATGCCGCAATGGACGAATACATGAAGAATCATTGATCTAAGCTGACCGAAACAGCACAGGCACATTTGCCTGTGCTGTTTTTTATGCCATGCACATAAGCAAGCTGATAATATTCACATTAATTATATGGACTATTAAGATAGGATAAGAAACTATCCTATTGCAAGGTCAAATATGCTGTAGTATAATCATAATATCTATAATTGCGGCTTTATATGCCGGGGAGAGAGGAAACCTCAGTGCGAAAGAATAATTCAGGAAAAGCAGTCGGCGCTGCAGTCGGCCGTGCTCTTCTGACAGTTTTTATAACGATTCTAATGTTCGCGGTGTTTCTGCTGGGCGTGATGGCTGTTCTGTGCCACGGCCCGTCGGAAAGCGCGAGAAACTTGTTCGTTATGTCAACCAATGAGACGAGCGCGATCAAGTTCCTGCCGAGGCTTGTCATGGCAGGGGAGGATGTTGACGCTATTCTTCATCCCGTTGTCGAAGAAGCACCTGTCGAGGAAGACGATTTTGTCGAGCTCAATTATGAGGACGGCTCCGTCGCCGAAGAGGACACGACCGGTCAGGTCATTGTTTCGGGACAGACTGCCGACCCGAGCGGCGCATGGCTCGAAATCCTTGACATAAAGGGCGCGACCTATAAGGGCAAAATGATGCTCGTTCACGATCCTTCCAAGGTCATCGTTGCCACGCTTGACTATTACCCCTCTCCCGTAGGTCTTTACCTCACGGAGTTTATTGATAAATACGGGGCTATCGCAGGCACGAACGCGGGCGGTTTCTATGACCCCAACGGCGGCGGCACCGGCGGCACACCCGAGTATGACGGTATCGTTATTAAGGACGGTGCTATCGTTTGGGGCAGCGCAGGCGGGTCTTATATCAATGTTATCGGCTTTGATGCCGACCATATACTTCACGTCGGCGATATGACGGGTCAGGAAGCACTTGACATCGGACTTCAGACGGCTGTCAGCTTTTCGGCAGGTCCTGTCCTTGTTAAGGACGGCGTAATGCAGACCGGTCTCGGAGGCGGTGTCAATCCGCGCACCTGCATCGGACAGACGGCTGACGGAACTGTCATTATGCTGGTTCTTGAAGGCAGAAAGCCCGACTCTCTCGGCGCTACCTATGACGATATAGCCGAGATCATGTACGAGTACGGCGCGGTCAATGCCGCAAACCTTGACGGCGGCTCATCCTCGCTGATGTTCTATAACGGCGAGCAGATCACCAGAGGCTCCAACCTCATAGGAAAACGGCCTGTTCCCACTGCGATTCTGGTACTGAACTGAGGACACGGACATGAATGATAATATGAACAACGAAAATTATTCTTTCGTTGAGGAAGAAAAAATCAATACGGCTCCGAAGTCTGAGAACGCGGCAGGGGAGAGCAGTACTCCCAAGCCCGCAAAGAAAAAAATGAGCGCTAAGAGGCGCAAAAAACGCTTTAAAAGAGCTTTAAAGCGCTATGTGATAATTCTTGCGGTCATCTTCGCGGCGGCGCTTGCGGTGCTCTGGGTACTGCTCGGCAACTATCAGGCAAAGCAGGACGTCATTGCAAACGATGAAGCGGCCGAGCAGGCAAGGCTTGAGGAAGAGGCGGCATACGCCCTTGCCGTTAAGCGTGCGCCTCAGCGTACGTTTGAAAAATGGTTTGCCGATACAAGTGCCGAAGAGTGGGCGGATATGTGGAACAAGAACCATCCGGAGAGCATTGACAGCAAGGACAAGATCGTCGCTTATTTTGACGAGCTGCTCTCTGCTGACGATGTTGCACTATATAAGGGGCTTGACTCTACGGAGGAAACACCGGTATATGTCATTAAGAACACCGACGGCGAGATAGCACGCGTTTCTCTCATCGGAAAAGATCTCGAATGGATAGTAAGCGATGTCCGGTTCAAGATGACGGGCGATAATTCCGCTTCCGTCAGAGTTGTTGCCGGCACGAAGGTGTTCTGCAACGGCGTTGAGCTTTCCGAAGAGTACAGGGCAGACAGCGAGGTCACGTTTACCTATGAGCCATTGAAGGACTATCTTGTCAATCCGACAACATGGGAGACCTACAAGGTCGAGGGACTGCTCTTCGAGCCGGAGATGACCTTTGAAGCGCCTTCCGGCTGCAGCGTCACCGAAACTGCAACGGGCGATTGCTTCCTCTGCCTTGAAGACGGCGATGAGGCAAATTGGTATAAGGAAGTTTCCATGAACTTCGTCAGAGCATACCTCAACTACTACCTCGGCGGATACAACAATACATCGGAAAATCTCTACAGAGCGCTTGAGTATTTGCAGGCCGGTTCTTACGGCTATAATGAGCTTCAGAACACCTATGTCGGCGTTGTCTGGAACTCTGCACACTC
>DCGN01000052.1:0-9204 GCA_002315275.1 Clostridiales bacterium UBA1777 | reverse complement strand
ACAGCGTTGATGTGACCTATCATGCGACCGGCGATGTCTCCGGCCAGCTTGACGAGTATTCCGCAACGATGCGCGTATACTTTACTAACGACAGCGGCGAATTTGCCATAACGCATTTCGAGACGCTTTGAGAACAGATCACGGCTATTCGTGTATGTTGAGTATGCATTGTTTAGAAGTGTCCTGAAAAATGAATAATACAAAGCGAAAATCCTGTCACAAAGTGGCAGGATTTTCGCTTTGCAAGGAGAGGATAATTTTAATACAAATGCAGCTTTGCCCTTGCAATCTTTAAAAGGTGCAGCTTTCCGCAACTTTTAAAGCTTTACGAAAACTTCGGAACCGCCGTGTACCGAGCGGTACGCACGGTGGTATGAGAAATCGGAGGCTATTCACCGCCTCCTGCTGGATTGTGCGGATAATTATTATCTCGAAGTGTTAACCGACTTCCCGACGCTTAACGCCTTGGCCACTCTGCCTTTGAGATTACATTTCATGATATTTCCTCAGATATCTGCCATTGCAGCGTAGAACGCCGCGCCTGCTGCCGCTTCCTCATTGCAGGAGGACATCACGATTTGCTGACCGAATTTCCCCGAAAAGCACTCCTGAAGGTGCTTATTTCTCCGCAACCCGTTTCCAGAGCCGATCAGTTTTACACTCTTACCGCCCTGCCGTCTGTAGATACAATACATATCATAGAGCTCCTGCGCCATGCCGTCCAGCATAGACCAAAGTAAATGCTTCACGGTAAAGTTATCCGTGCTCAAGTTCTCAATCGCGCCTCTGACAGCGGGATCTTCCCGTGTTCCTTGAAAGAGCGGGCTTGTTTTCGGCAGATCATGCGGTTTTGAGAAACCGGCCAAAATCGCATCCATGGTGCTGTAGCAGCTTTCCATGTGCACTCCGCCGATCTGTTCGACCGTATCGCGCAGAAATGCTTCCAGCAAAGCATAGGCCCGGCCTCCGCAAAGAGACGCACCTACCAGAAGATAACCGCCGCCGGGGAACGGACGGGTCTCCAATCCGGGGCAGTTCATATAGTTCTCGGTAAAAACAGAAAACTGACTCCCCGTTCCCACGTTTGCCAGCATGCAGGAAACATCTCCTCCCGCTGCACCGAGAAAGCTCGCCTGATTATCTCCGATGGCCACGAACACGGGAATTTTCCCCTTGTACAGTCCAATTAAGGACTTCTTTGCCAATTGCGGAAGCATCTTGCAGTCAAGCTTGATTTTGCCCATCGCTTTTATATCATAAGTACCGCGCTCCACGTCAAACAGGCCAAAGCTTGCCGCATCGCTTGCCTCCGTGACAGGTGCAAGCTCACCCGCCAAGGTCATGGCGATATAGTCATGTATCGTGCAGAAGACTACAGTCTCATCCGGCACGAGCCGGTTTACCCGGTTATAAAGGTGTGTAACCGCGCCATAGCCTGTTGCCGCAGAGTATCCCGTAACGCTCTTCACATAGGCGGCATAGGTCAGCCCATCCCGATAGGGCAGGTCTCCGCGCCCGTCCTGCCAAGTATACAGAGGGCTGACAGGCTTGCCTTTTTCATTGAGGTACACTATTCCGTGCATTTGCCCCGTGACTCCGATTCTCTCCGCATCGGGGTACTCTCTGAGCAGTGTCTCCACAGCCTGCAGAGCAATTTCGCGTATACGCTCAGGATCCTGAATTCTCTCCCAGAGCTTGTCTGTAGGCAAAAACGAATCATTTTTCAGCGTAACGGAGGACAGCACCCGACCGTTATCCGCAACTACCGCGCTGACGGTAGTGGTACCGATATCAAGACCTATGTTTTTCACAATGAACCACCTCAGCAGCAGGTAGACCCGGGGTCAAGGCGCTTGATTATATCCTCCTGAATTGCAGGACTCAGATCCAGGAAATTAACAAACGTTCCGTGGATACGCATTATATAAACGCCGTTCGGGGCGTACTTTTTGGGCTCTGCAAGAACCATTCGAAGCGTTTCGGCGGTAGTAACATTGACATACAGATAGAAGGGGGCCCGCTTCTCGTTTTGCTCGTTGAAGAACAGGGGCTTTAGGACACGGCTGTAGAACTGTATGCCCTTTTCCTCGTTAGTTTCCGCAGTAAAGTATTTGGGGTCAATGCCGAAATGGGATGCACAGCCGCCATTCATCTTGCTAAACGGCAGCTGCATGGTAGAGAGTGTACGGAAACCCAAACCGGAGCCTGCAGTGCTGAACAGCGGATCGATTCCGTATCCCATCTGCTCTCTTGCACCTCTGCCGTCCGGTGTCGCGCCAACCCAGTAGCCGTAGGTCAAGTGTGTAGAAGGAGAACTCCAATCCGGTCTGAATGGATTCCCCAGATAATTTTTGAGGTTAGCGACCATGTCGGATACCTTTGCTGCGATTTCTGCGGCCTCACGGTCTACCTCCGGGATATTATTGCCGAACTTGGGGCAGGCGAGCAGATAATCTCTCAGATCCTCATAGCCTTCAAAGTTGCACTTACACGCAGCGATGAGCTTTTCGCTATCTTCGGGATAGTCCTTTAAAAAGCGGTCAATCGCCGCGAAGGAGTCGGCAACAATAGACAGCCCATGGATCAGACAGCCGCTGCCATTATACTTTGTGCCCTGCTCCTCTGTGTCGCGCACGTCAATGCCCGTATCCAAACCACCCTCAAAGCAGCTCAGGAAAGGAACCGGAAGCAGCGCTAACGCCCGGGAGGCGCCGTTTGCGGCATCAGCCATCTTATTGCAGAAGAAGCTGAGATTCTCATAGAACAGAGAGCGTATATTCTCCAGAATATACTTGGCATCATAGCTTATCGCCGGCCCTATTGAAGCGCCGGTAATCGCAGAAGCTCCGCCGGTCAATGTCAGCTCGAGAACCTTACCCATATTCAGCCAGCTGTTGGTAGTATTGGCATTGTCCTTGCCCATGATCAGCGGCTCCTGGCATCCGGCCACGGAGTAGTCCGGCAGATCCTCCGCGTCTACGCCGTGTTCACACAGGGTCTCAAACAGAGAATCATCATTGAAAAGCGACGGTGTCAGTGCTCCGGGAGTAAAGAAGAATCTGCCGAGCTCCCGATAAAGCTTCATGGGAGTTCCCTTGTGCAGCTTAACGGACAGTATCGGCTGAGGAAGATTCATATCGTAGTAGGCATCGAGAATGGCATAGCTCATTTCATTTGTAAGATCGTTGCCGCTGCCGTCCTTGCCGCTGATCAGTATATTCTGAGAAATTGCCCAGCTGCGCTCACCAACATTGAAAAACACAAGAAAGTGTTTGAAAAGTGCAGCAGCCTCGTCCCGGCTCACATTACCCATGGCGCGGTACGGTTCAAATATTCGGTCGGCGTTTCCCACAGAGAAAGCAAACGGATTGGGTGCCTGCTCAATGCACATGACCTGCCACAGCAGCACGAAGGACTGCATGGCCTCCAAAAGGTTCTCTGCGCCGAATTCGGGCACCTTCCGCAGAACAGCCTCCATCAGCTCCAGCTCTGCCCTGCGTTGAGGCTGTGCCTTTTCCGCCTGCTCATGTGCCAGATCGGCATAGCGCCTCGCAAGCTTGACGGCACACAGGAGACTGCGCTTCATTGCCTTGAGATTGTTGACTTTTTTCTCTGCAAGCGTGTTGTCCTGCAGTTTCTTATCAATGCCGTCTGCCAGAGCCTTGACACCAAGCTTCAAGGCAGACCTAAAATCCGGGATCATGTGTCCGGTGACCTGTTCGATAAAGAAGGCCACCTCGTCCGTATATTCTCCATAGCGGGCATACACGTCGGTCAATGCCTTTACATACGGAGTCTCTGCGTAGAGGCTGCGCATGGCGGCGATTCTATCGGCAGATATTTCTTCGGTGGGGGTTGCGTAATCGTACACCTCAAGAGGGTCACAGTATCCGCGGAAGGTCTCCACCTTAAAGGCAGGGTTGATCAGAGCGTAGCTGGCGGCAAAGGCGTCCCGCTGTGTGCCTGCGAGGATCGCACAGCCGCTGATCTCGATGGGAAGCCTCTCGATAATTGCTTCCAGCTCTGCTGCTGCGCGCATTTAGGGATCAGCCTTCTCCGCTACCGCTCCTGCTTCGGCGGCAATTTCCTTGGTGAGAAACCATCCGTTCAGCACCTTGTGGCTCTCGCGCTCTTCTTTAAAAAGCGCCTTTGCTTTATATGTCAGCTCTTCGGGATTCAATATAGAAAACAGCTCCATGCGCTTACATTCCTTTTCTTTCAAGTCTTTATCAGATGAATACCGGCGGCTTTCAGGATATTTGCAAACGCTTCCGCCTCCGCCTCTGAAACACGGGCACTCTCCGTCATCGCGTATTCCTTGCCCAGATTATCATATTTTACCCTTCCGTACTCATGGTATGGCAGCAGCTCAACCGTAACGTCAGAGCCCGGCTTCAAGCGCTGAAACAGCTCCGCAAATCCGCATGCATCCCGACACGAAGCATTAAAGCCTCCGATCAATGGGATACGAAGTGCCAACAGTTGCCCGCAGGCGCAAGCGGCTTGTATATTATATACGGTGATATCGTTTGGTAAGCCCGTTGCTTTTTTGTGAATATCCGGGTCGTAATGCTTCACGTCCATGATCAGCAGGTCCAATACGGGAAACAGCTCCGGGAGATGTCTGTTCAAGCCGTTTGTCTCGATGCAGGTATGTATTCCCCGCTCGTGAAGACAGGTGAGTAGTTCCTTGACCGCGTCAAACTGCATGGTGACCTCGCCGCCGGTTAGCGTCACGCCGCCATTTTCAAAAAACATCATTTTGCTGCGCATGACCTCGTCGACCATCTCGTCAACCGTATATTCCCGACCGCCGGAGCACTCCAAGCCCTCGGGATTAGAGCACCATGGGCATCTCAAATTACAGCCCTGCAGATGATATACAAGACGGTTCCCCGGTCCGTCCTGAGAGAAATTAAAATCTTTTTGAAAGATGCGTATCGTCACAAAATCCGCCTTCTCTATTGTACTCATTGATTATCTTTGTTTTTGAAATCAGCACAGCGAAGAATATCCACCCAACGAAGTATGTCTTTTTTATCAAACGGCGGGAATCCGTCGAGATAGTGGTTTACATAATTAACACCGTCAAATGTCCAGCGGATGATAAACAGTCTCTTTTCACCGGGCTTTATGGTGATCTTGCCGAGTGAGACGTTCTCATTCGCGGGGGAGTAAGCTTCTCCCATCATGAGTATCTCGCCCGTGTCGGCGTCGCATATCTCGTATGCAACGTTGCCGGAGGAGCGGCTGTCGTTGCCGAGGATGACCTCGTGTTCCCAGTCGCTGAGCTCGTCCATCATCACGCATACGGGAGTGTGAACGCGCTTGAGCCACGTGAAGGCGAGCTTTTTTCTGCCGTAGTAATCGACTATCGCGTCGGATATCTGCGGCCAGCCGTCGAGCATGTTCCACCAAATTATACCCGTGCGGCGCCACTTTTTCATGCGCGTGCGCTCGACGAAGAACTTCACGGCCTCGGCCTGCATGAACTGGCTGACGGCGGCAAAATCCTCAAGCTTTTCGGGTATCTCGCCGCACATGAGCCGCGCCTGATCCTCCATGAGAGCATTGCGGCTATAGGTGCGGCAGCCCTTTTTGAGATACTGCGTGTCGTGCGTGTCCCACGCGCCGCCCGCAGTCCTCGGCCAAAGCTCACCTTCGGGGATGAACTCGCGCAGAGACTCCGCATCGGGGCAGCCATGGTAGCCGCACTCGCTCACAAAGTGGGCGACGGTCTGCTTGTAGAAATCGTCCTTATACCATGCGCGGGCGCCCCAGTTGTGCTGCTCGGGCACGTCATACTGCGCGATACCGTCCGGAATATACGGGGAGGACGGCATATATATGCGGTAGGGATCGTTTTCACGGACGGCGAGGGGTATGGCCTCGCGGGTAATGGAATTATAGCGGTTGAAGCCGGGTGCATAGCCTGTGCGGATCATAAACTCGTCGCCCTCGTTGTCACCTGCCCACAGCAGGAGCGAGGGATGGTTGCGGCGGAGCTTTATCGTCTCGGCGGCCTCGTCGTGGGCACGCTTTAAGAAGTGCGCGTCCTGCGGATACATCGCGCAGGCGTAAGCAAAATCGTGCCATACAAGGATGCCGTATTCATCGCAGAGCGAGAAGAAGCGCTCGTCCTCATATACGTTTCCGCCCCAGCAGCGCAGAATGTTGCAGCCAAGCTCTCGGAAAAGGCCGAGACCGTATTCGTATTTTGCGGCATCGCGGCTGTGAAAGGCATCAAGCGGCACCCAGTTTGAACCCTTGAGAAGAAGCGGCACGCCGTTTGCCCGTACGAGGAATTCGCCCTTATCACCGGGGAGCATGGTCTGCTCGAGCGTGAGTACGCGTATGCCGACTCTGTCGTGATGCTCGGCGATGAGCTTGCCGTTTTCAAAAAGCTCAAGCGTCGTGTCATACAGCGCCTGCTCGCCGTAGCCGACAGGCCACCAGAATCGCGGGGTNNNGTATCTATAACGAAATCCATCTCTCCGCTTACAAAGAATACGGGGCTCTCTTTTTTATACACGCTCTTGCCGCATTTCATCGTGAGCGAGACAGTAACCCCCTCAAAGTTTTCGGATGCCACATCCATGCGGTAGCGGCAGACGAAGCGCGCCCACGGCTTTACCGAGAGTGCGTCAGCCTCGACTGTTGCATAATACACCTGCGTAAAGCGGTTTTCGGGGACGGACTCGATATAGCAGTCGCGCCATATTCCGGCAGAGAGAAGTCTCGGCATGATGTCCCAACCGAAGCAGGACGGCGGAATGCGCAGAACGGACATCTCGTCCGAAAGTTCAAAGCCGTTCAGCCTCGCGGGAAAATCGTATTTTCTCGCGGCATTTATCGGGGAATATATCACGACGGCGAGGTAATTTTCCTCACCGCGGCGCACGGCGGCGGTGATATCAAAATCGTGCGGGATGAGCATATTGTCGCACTCGCCGACGAGAGTGTTGTTCACGTAGACCTTTGCGACCGTATTTATTCCGCCGAAGTGCAGCTTAAGCTTGTCTTTCCCCTCCGGAACGATGAAGCTCCTGCGGTACATCCAGCGATAGAACTCATATTTTCTGAATTCATATATATTTTCGCCGTAAAACGGGTCGGGCGCAATCCCTGCGTGGATGAGCTCGAGGAAGGTGTCACCCGGCACGGTCGCGGTTACGGTCGGATATACGGCGGCAGAGATCGCGTCGGGCGTCTCGGGGCAGCCATTTGTCTCGGGAAAGTATGTAAGTGTCCACTTTCCGTTCAAAGAAAGCTTCATGTATTTGTCCTCCTGGTTTGATTTTATAACAGTTCATGCTCGCTTTCGGCTATACCGGATGCGCTCACGAAAATCGCTTCCTCGGCTTGGAGCGAATGGCCGTCAAGCTTTATTCTCCGCCTACGCAGCAGATAAGCTTCACCGTGTCTGCCGTAACAACCTTCACATGGTCGGATGCAGCGGCCGGAAGGAAAAAGTAATCACCCATTTTTATATCTCTGCAATAATCTTGCGCAATTACCTGCCCTGCCCCTTCAGCACAGATCCATATCGAAGCGGGCACGTCCAGCTGCATACTTCCTCCCGTCAAGGTGTATCTGTTCATTGAGAAGCATCGCGTGTCATCGGGGCCGATCAGGGCTTCTTCAAGCAGAGCATCTATTTTGCGAACAACTTTGGGCGTCTTTCTCCCTTCCTCGACCACATGCCCTCCGAATCTGTGAAAATGGAAGCAGTCCACAGCCGCCTCAGGGTCCAGATTCATATACATTTCCATGCTGTTGAGACGGTAGTCACCGCACCAGCATTCCGGCTGAATTGTAAAGTCAGTCGGTTCCTGAATCTCCAGGAGCAAGCAGCCGGCACCTATGGCGTGGATCACACCGGCGTCGACGAAAAAGACATCGCCTGTCTTTACGGGAACACGGTTAACGAACTGGGTCATAGCCTCTGCGTCATGTTCACTCGCGTCGACTGCCTTAACGAACTCTTCCTTGGAAACCTCTCGGCTGAAGCCGAAATAGACACACGCATTCGGTCTGGTCGCCAGGATCAGCCAAGCCTCCGCTTTTCCGTACGGGCTGCCAAAGTGCACCCTCGAAAAGTCTCTTGTCGGGTGGACCTGCATGGGGAGCCGAATCGCGCTGTCCAGATATTTTACGAGTACGCCCAGACTTTTACGCTCTCCGAGGTACTCCTTTGGGTTGTTCTCCAAAATTTCATTGAAGGGCTTTCCATCCTCCTCGCGGAGGCTTATCCCTTCAAGCGGATCCGTATGACCGGAATTAATAGCGTGTACGCTTGAACATACCCACTCTTCCGGATCATTTCCGTCAATCGGTTCATCACCCAGAAAATCATGGTAAAGCATTCCGCCCGTGTACACTCTGAAAACGCGGTTACGACGGAAAAAAACAGGTTTCATCCAAGGAAAGGTAGATACCATAAGTCTTAATGTCTCCTTTGTTACGCTGCTGCACAAGCAGCTATTTACTGGTAGTTTCAGTTCAAACAGCTGATTCGGAAATCAGCTGTTATTGTCGATGAATAAGGCGGCTGCACCGCTGTGCATTTGCGTGCTTACTTGCGAGGTGCGGCAGTAGATGAGCCGATGATCAGGTCAGAGGATACCGTCACACGCTCATTTTTTGCCTTACCGCCGATCGCGTTAAGGAGCAGATCCACCGCAGCCTTTCCGATTTCGTTCTCTCTCTGTCTGATATGGGTATACTTGGATTGAATATAGTTGTCATCGGGTGCATCGAAGCACACCAAAGAAAGGTCTTCCGGAACGTTCATGCCCAATTCCAGAGCCGCAGTTTCGCAAATACGCATAATGTTATAGTCGATGCACAGCAATGCGGTGCAAAGCGGATTGTCCTTAAAATAAGTTTTCATCCGCGCCACGTCAAGCTCGAAATTCTCCTGCGAATATCGGCCGGGCATAGAGCTTCGGATATCTGAGATGATCGCACCTGGGTTCACCTGATAGGGTGTCATCGCATATCCGCGCATATATCCTCTTTCGCGGTCTGCAATAGCCGTGGTGGTCGGTGCCGAGGAAATCAAGCCTATATTTTTATGACCCAAGCTGAATAGATGCTCCATAGCGCAAAAAGAAGCACTCTCGTGGTCGCTGCCGACATAAGGGAGAGGTATTCCGTCCATATATCTATCTGCCAGAACTATTGGGTACTCGCTCAAGGCAC
>DCGN01000112.1 GCA_002315275.1 Clostridiales bacterium UBA1777 | reverse complement strand
AAATGACTTTCAAAATGTCAATCAAGCTTCTTTATGGCTGTATTATAAACGCGTATATGTCCTATAATCGGGACACCTCAAGCAAAACCGCGGAGAACTTTTCCGTCCTCCGCGGCTGAGAAATCGGCGATTACCAATCGTTTTCCGTATACACTTCCATGAGGCGCCGTATCTCGCTCTCCGCAAGCGGCGCTTGTCTCGGGTTATTGCCCACGCGGTAGCAGGCCTCATAATACGGTATCACCGTCACATCCGTGACCTCGCTTCGTATGTCTACTCTCGCAAAAAGGCCATTGTCAAGCTCGAAGAGCGCATGGTCGCGGTAGTATCCGATATAGGATACGATCCTCGGTTTGACGTATGGCTTCCCTGCAAGCTCGAAAAGCTCCTTGGAGTCTGTTACGAACAGCGTTTCCATGCAGCTCTTCTCCGCCTCCGCGAACGCGATGTGCACGGCATCTGTCCACGGGAAGCGATAATAGCCTGTCGACAAAAACGGCATCGCCACCGTTTTGCACCCAAGCTTCTCCGCCGAGGCGAAAACGTTTCTGTAGCATATATGGAGCGCCTTGAATTCCTCCGCCTTGCCCGTCAGCCAGCGCGGCGCAACAGCATGGATGATGTGCGCGCACGGAAGCGAAAAGCCCTCCGTAACGCCAACGCTGCCTACCGCGATAAATCCGAGTGCGTCCATCGCATTTTTCAATCCAGCACCCGCCGCCGACAAAAGCGTTCTGTCAGCTTCCTCGCTCATGCCGACCATGTGGCTGTTAACGCAGTTGACGATCGCGTCCGCCTCACATTCAAGAATATTTCCGAGCTTGACCGAATAAGCCATTCCGATATCCCTTCCCAAATCACAGTCTTTGCTTTATTATATCAGATGTCGCACCGCATATAAAGTATAATCGGAGATCACTATGAGATACTATGTCGCTTCAGATATACACAGCTTCTATACGCCCCTGATGACGGCGCTCAGCTCTGCCGGGTATTTTGCCGACACTGAGCCGCATAAGCTCATCCTGCTCGGTGACTATCTCGACCGCGGCTCCGAGCCGAAGGAAATGCAGGACTTTCTTCTCGGCGCACTCGATCGTGACGAGGTAATCCTTGTTCGCGGGAATCACGAGGATCTGTTTGAGATGCTCGCGACAACGGAAAACGGTGTCATCTCGAGCCGTCACCTTCACAACGGCACATACGTCTCCGCTCTCACTCTGACCGATACTGACAGACTTGACGCAGTTCGCCGCCCGTGGTCGCTCGCCGCGAGGATGCGCAGGACGCCGTTCTTTACAGACATCATCCCATCCACGGTTAATTATTACGAGACTGCCGGCCACATCTTCGCCCACGGCTGGATACCGTGCTTCCGAAGCGGAGAGCGCTTCTCCCCGATGGACGGCTGGCGCTCTGCGGATGACGGCGAATGGCGTAAGGCGCGTTGGTATGTCGGCATGGATGCCGTTAACTACGTTCCCGCCGGTAAGACCGTGCTGTGCGGTCACAGAACATCCTCCTACGGGCACTCCAAGTATGAGCATCGCGGCCCGCTTCACGGAGAAGCCGCAGATTATTCTCCCTATATTGCTCCCGGTATCATATCAATTGACGGCTGCACCGTTCTCAGCGGCAAAGTCAACTGCGTTGTAATTGAAGATTAAAAAGCCGCAGGCGGTCAGATAACCGTCTGCGGCTTCGGCATTATCAGCTGAACAAGCCCTTTATTTTGTTTGCAACGTAGGTTGAATATTTGCTGTAGGTCACGAACAGACTTGCTACATTGCTGTACTCGCTCGAAACATTGTCGTTAACGGCCACTACCTTATAATAATAGGTTCTGCCGAGGATGGGAGAATAGTCCCTCCATGACGTGCCGGAGGTGGTCTTAAGCAGGCTGTAGCTTCCGTTCTTGGAGGATGCCCTGTATATCTTATACGCAGTTGCACCGTCGACCGAATTCCATTCGAGATCTACGCTGCTGCTGTAATTCACGTTGGAAACGCTGAGCTCGGGAGCATCAAGCTTTTCTTCATAGCTGTAGGTGGCGTTAATGTTCTTCATGACATCGTCGAAGAACGCCTTCGTCTGCCAGGAATTCTGAGTAACGTCGGCAAGTCCGCCTATATAGTCCATGTGGTCATAGCCGTATGTCGGCATCGTGATCCACATGCCCGGCTCAACCTTGCCGTCATAAGGCTTCTGCCCGCAGCCGAAAACATAGCTCGCGGTGATAGTATTCACCATACCGTCATTCGGAAGCCATTCCTTGGTAATGCTTGTATATGGATTGCCATATATGTCAAGCACGATCTCATTGGGATTGGTGTATGCTCCCATAAAGGTCGAGAACGGGATGAAAAGATCCCATATATCTATATTCGGAATCTGAGTGCCGAATATAGACTCCGATGTAGCGCATCCGGGATATGCAAAGTAGAAGATATGATCAAAGCATTTCCATCCTTGCTTAAGCTCGTTGCAGCCGCCGATGGAAAGATCATATATGGCATTATCCTTTGCATCGAGGAACTTTACAGCGCGCAGCAGATCAAGCGTGTAATTGCAGTAATCGGGGTTGCCGGACTTGGTGATTCCGAACTGATCGAGCTGGAAATCGTAAAGGTCGTTGAAAACGGTAGGCCCGATCACATTAGCAAGACCCATTGCGAGAGAACAGATGATCTCAGTGGAGTCATCGCAGCTATCTATAAAGGTAGTTCCGTTAAGAACGCCGGCGAGAGAAGTGAGAGAATTGATGAGCTTCTCCGCATTATGGTTGCCCCAGAACAAAGGAGAGCAATAGTCGTACCAATCGCCGCCCTTTACGGCTGCCTCTGCCTTTGCAGCTTCGCGCTCGGCTTCATCGCCGTACTCAAGGAGTTGGGTGAACATGGTGATAGTCGGACCGCCGAAGCTGTGGCCTATAAGATTGATCTTATTATCATACCAGCCGATCACTTTTCCGTTATCATCATATATCGGTCCCCACCCCGCGATAAGAGGCATGTCGGAATAATCGCGGCCGAAGCGCTCATGCGTTATGGAGCTTCCGGCAGATGCGAAATCAGCATTGGATTTTACAACGTGAGCTGCACCGTAATCGGTCACGGTACCGGTGAGTTGAGCATAAAGCTCACAGCAGCGGTCCCAGCAGCTGGAGATGGGGCCGACACTTGCCGCGTGAACGTCATAACCTTCGGAAGCGAGGTAGCTCATCACATTACCGGAGGTCGCACCCCAGTACTGAAGCACAGACGATATATCGTCATAAGAGCCCCATCCGAACAAGCCGTGGACGAAAACATTGGTGTACTGTTTATAAGCGGAATTCTGCTCGGTTTCATCGGCAAATGCCATTGCGGTCAGGGAAAAGCAAAGAACAAGCACAAGGACAGCGCTCAGTATCCTTTTTCCAAGCTTCATAAAAAGACCTCCGATTTAATGAAATCTTATTATTTATATTAACAGTTATTTCTAAAATAGTCAATCGTATAAATTTAGATGAAAAAAGATTTTTAAAGTGATCACATAATATATTTTGGTCGAGAATTCGCGTCATAAAACTTTCATTAACTAAAACGACCTGCCGTAAGGCAAGTCGTTTTAGTTGGTACACCTTCAGGGACTCGAACCCTGGACACCCTGATTAAGAGTCAGGTGATCTACCAGCTGAGCTAAAGGTGCATATTGGTGACC
>DCGN01000127.1:2704-4666 GCA_002315275.1 Clostridiales bacterium UBA1777 | reverse complement strand
ATGGCACGGCACCGGAGTTGTACCACGGTGAAAAGATCAGCTGCCGCCGGTACGCCATCATTCAGGGCAAAGCGGAGCGGGCAAAGGATAACCCGCTGAAGGCCGCCTATGACCGCCGTTGCTCGGCGATCCGCTCCGAAAAGAGCCGGGGAACGATCTCTACCGAGTTTGCGCAGGCGGCGCAGGAAATGGCAAAACGCCGGTTGGAGCAGGCGGAGGAGGACGATGCCTACGCCAAAACAAGTTATTATGCAGATTTGCAGCGCGCCAAGCTGTACGCTGACACGGACAAAAGAATGAAATGACAGGAGGTGCATCCGGTGTCTGAAGAACAGAATGAAGTTTTAGAGCAACAGCGGTATCTTTTGGAGCGCCGGATGTACCGCCTTGACCCTGCGCCGCCGAAGCTGCCAGCCCAGGAATACATTGTCCGTTATCTCATCGAAAAAAAGGACAAGTATCTGACTTGGTACCTCCACGATCAGGAGCCTGCGCTTAATAAACTGGCGCAGGCCACCTGCGAGCGATACGCTATGGCGGAGCATTTTGCGGACATCAAACAGGCGGCGGTGTGCGGTATCCTGGTCGCCCTTCAAAAGTACGATCCGGCTATCGGCGCACCGTTTGCCGCTTTTCAAAAGCGGTATATACAGGACGGTATTGATGATTATATCCGCACGGCGCAAAGCGGTGTTATCACCATGACGGCAGATACTTATCCCGTCCTGCGGCGCATTATGGCGATTTACCATCTAAACGGCGATGATTGCAGTGACAGCTGCATCCAGCGAATTGCCGATGAAACCGGAATGGGCGAAAAGAGCGTCCGCAAGTATATTACGATAGGCACGCTGAATAAACGCCGAGTAGATTTTTACCGGCAATATGATGAGGATGGCGAGGAAGCAGGCGAGGACATAGCCGCAGACACCACCTCTCAGCCGGACAAGCTGTATTTCCGAGCGGTGCTATATGACGCACTGCACGAGGCTTACGACAGCCTGACTTACCGGGAACAGCGCACGATTGCCAAGCATCTTGGCTTCTGCGATACCTGCTGGTCGGTCAAGAAAGCAGTGTTGATAAACGGTGAAATCGAGTATAAACCCGTAAAGCCTATGACCTTTGAAGAAATCTCTCACTCCGCCAGCCGCAAGTCCGATAAGGCTTCCGAGCGGACATATAACAGAGCGTTGGAAAAGATGCGGAAAGCTCTGCGTTATTACCCTGACTGTGGGAACAGGTCTAATTGCAAGCTCAGGGGCTCTTGAACAATATACCGACAGCCGCAAATAGGCTGTCGGTATATTGTTCGGTCATCCGGCAAATTCGGAGGACCGAGATTGTTCAAAAATGCTTGTCGGGTGTATTAACAATTAGGGAGTATGGGGAGAAAGGATGTATTAACGACAAGCATTTTCGGCGTGATTTAATATGCGGATATCTCCTTGATGTTATACTCGTTGCCTGTTTCGAGCCATGTGTTTTCGCTGCCGCAGTGCGGACAGATCTTGGCGTATTTGACCGTTTCGTAGGTCTTGCCGCAATCGCCGCAGCGTGTTATCGCCTTGATCGGCTCTATAATAAGCTCGGCCTCCTGAAGGTACTTTTCCTTTTTTATTGCCCACTGCCAAAAGTCTTTTATGTAGCTGGGTATTATGCCGCTGACCTCACCTATCTCCAGCGTCACAGAGGCAACCTTGGTAAGCTTATTTTCCTCGCACACATTGTTTACCGCACGAATGACATACATAACCGTTCCCATTTCATGCATAACATCACCTTATTTTGCGCCCGTCAAGCGCTTTACCGTAAGCTTTGCGGCACGCTTTATTCCGTGCTTGAGCACCGCCTGCTTTGCGTAGTCGCCGTTTATGTAATGTGCAAACTCGGGGTGCGTTCTGTTCAGATGTATTGCATCAAACTTGCACCGTGTCGTGCACAGACCGCAGCCGATGCACT
>DCGN01000127.1:0-2654 GCA_002315275.1 Clostridiales bacterium UBA1777 | reverse complement strand
GCAGCTCAGGCAGCGGGAAGCCTCGAGCCTGACCTGCTCCTCGGTGAGCCCGATGCGGTTATCGTGCATGGTTTTGGTCTTGCTCTCGTCATTATCATTGAACTGCCGTTCGGGAACATGGAGCTTTTCCTCGGGGATAACGATATCACCCTTGTCGAGAGACTTGAAATTGCGCAGATTGCGTGCGATAGTGAGGCTGTGTCCGGGATGCACGAAGCGGTGGATGCTGGTCGCACCCTCACGGCCGTTGGCTATCGCATCGATGGTATACTGCGGGCCGGTGGCAATGTCTCCGCCGCCGAAGATATCCGGGTCATCGGTCTGCCATGTGATCTCGGCGGTCTTTACAAGGCGGCCGTTATGTGTTTCGACCTTCGTGCCTTCAAGGACATTACCCCAGTCAGCGCACTGACCGATGGAAACATATACATTTGAGCAGGGCACGATGACCGTTTCGCTTTCGTCGTATTTCGGTGCAAAGCGGCCGTTTTCGTCCCTCACGGACAGGCAGCGCCTGAACTCAACGCCGGTGACCTTTCCGTTTTCGCCTATGATGCGCTTCGGGCCCCAGCAGTTGTTGATCTGTATACACTCGGCAATGGCTTCTTCCTTCTCGTCGGGGACGGTTGGCATATCCTCATCACTCTCAAGGCAATAGAGCTTGACCGCACCGTCGCCCAAGCGGGTAGCCGCACGACCGACATCAATGGCCGCATTGCCGCCGCCGATAACGACCGTATCGCCGCTAATAGAGGTAGTCTTTCCGCTGTTTACGCTGCGGAGAAAATCAATGCCGCCGAGAACGCCCTCAAGCTCCTCGCCCTCAATGTTCAGGCGGATTGCCTTCTGAAGTCCGATGGCAAGATAAAACGCCTTGTAGCCCTGCTTGCGCAGCTCGGGGATAGTGACATCCTTTCCAACCTCAACGCCGCACCTAAACTCGACGCCCATAGCCTTGAGCACCTCGATCTCGGCGTTGACGATATCTTTTTCAAGCCTGAACGAGGGGATGCCCTTTGTAAGCATGCCGCCGGGGATCGGGTCTTTATCAAAAACGGTCACGGGATAGCTCATATTTGCCAGGAAATACGCACAGCTCATGCCGGCAGGGCCTGCGCCGATGACGGCGATCTTCTGCGTGTAATCTATCTCGTCACCCTTATGGCGAATCTTCTTGGGAATGTATCTTGTTTCTGCATTCAGCTCACGGGATGCGACGAACTTCTTTATTGCATCGATGGAGACAGGCTCGTCTACAGTTCCTCTGGTGCAGGCATTTTCGCAGCGCTTGTTGCAAATTGAGCCGCACACCGCCGGGAACGGGTTATCCTGCTTTATGAGCTGAAGGGCCTCGTCATATCTGCCCTCGCCCGCCATTTTGACATAGCCCTGAATTGCGATATGTGCGGGGCACGCGGTCTTGCACGGCGCCGTGCCGGTATCGTAGCACTGGATCTGATTATCCTCACGGTAGTTGTAGTTCCAGTTCTTTTTGCCCCAATCAAGCGTTTCGTCCGGCAGCGTGACGGTCGGGTACTGGATCGGACCTTCATGCGTACACAGCTTTTGACCGAGCTTTGCAGCGCCGGTGGGGCAAATTTCGACGCACTTGCCGCAGGCAACGCAGTTTTCCGGCGTGACCCGCGCTCTGTATGCCGATGCCGAGCAGTTGGGGTTATTAAAAAGCTGCGAGCAGCGCAGTCCAAAGCACGAGCCGACGGTGCAGTTGCAGATGCCGAAT
Source organism: Clostridiales bacterium UBA1777 (assembly GCA_002315275.1). Classification (GTDB taxonomy): domain Bacteria; phylum Bacillota; class Clostridia; order Oscillospirales; family Oscillospiraceae; genus Limivicinus. Next base: position 913 of record DCGN01000127.1, on the reverse strand, counting down.
ATCTCATCGGGGCCGTCGCCGTTGGTTATCTGATGCATATATCCGTTTTCCTCGCAGCGCTCAAGTAGAGCAACGACCTCGTCGTAGCTTGCTTTCTTAACATCCTTGCCGGTCTCCCAAAGATACTGAGCATAGTCGCCGACGAGGATGCAGACATTGTCCTCAAGCTCGCCGCAGCCCTCGCCCCGAGTTACCATTGCCCTGCGGCACTGACAGGGGGCAATGGCGAACTGATCTTTCTCCTTATAGCGCTCCAGCCAATAGGAAAGATGCTCGACATCGAGCGATTGACTCTCTTTTGGTATCGCCTTTTCCACTGGGATGACATGAAAGCCCAGACCTGCGCCTCCGGGAGGGATCATGTGTGAAATGCTTTCCATCGGCAGATAGCTCATCTGATAGGAAAACTCTCCGACCTTCTCGGGCACACGCTTAAAAAGCTCCTTGTTGTAGACTAAATTCTCAGAGCTGCCGACAACGAAAACGGGAATGAAGTACTGTTTATGGCGGTCTTCATTGTGCCAGTTATATTCGACAATGCCGATCTGCGCAAGCTCCTCAAGAAGCTTTTCAACACGGCCGACCTCCCAGCCGAGCTTGTGTGCGACCTCGGCCGGAGTGTAGGGCTTGCGCACCTTCATCTTCAGCATCAGCTGCGCCATCTCGTCTGTCAGGATCTCGTCGAGCATCCAGTATTCCGGACGGGTTTCATCCATCTTGGTCTTACCGAGGGTGACATCCATACAGTCGGTTATATGCTTTGCCAGTTTTACTATAAGGTCTCTCATACACCTGCTCCTTTCAGCGTCGTGATATGGTGAAGTGGTCACAAATAAAATAGCACTTAGATAATTGTTTGTCAATAAGAACATGAAAAAACCGTCGGATTTTCCGACGGTTTTTTCATTATCCG
>DCGN01000082.1 GCA_002315275.1 Clostridiales bacterium UBA1777 | reverse complement strand
CACTGCCTCCATGGTTTTGAATGCCAGGGACGGTTCAATCCCCTTGGAGATGAGGTAAATCATGATATCGTCGCGGCAGCCCACGGTCTCGTTTACCGTGGCGATATTGTTCACAATAAGCTCGCGGATGTTGCCCGCCCACACGTCCGTGCCGTGGGAGAAGCCCGACAGACGGACGAGAGTGTCAAACTGGGTGGGCTTGGTCTCCACCAGCATCTGCCGCGTGAAGTTAGTGCCGAATTCGGGGACACCGATGCTGCCCGTTTTTCCGATTATGGGGTCGTCCTCGGGAAGTCCCAGCACCGTGGGCGTGGTGAAGATTTTCATGGTGTCGGGGTCGGAGAGGGAAATTTTCTTCGCATCCACTCCCGTGGCATCCTCAAGCATCTTTATCATGGTGGGGTCATCGTGTCCCAGCTCGTCCAGCTTAAGGAGGTTTGCCTCCATGCAGTGATACTCAAAGTGCGTGGTGATGATATCGCTGTCGGGGTCATCCGCGGGGTGCTGAACGGGGCAAAAATCCGTAACGTCCATATCCTGCGGGATGACGACAAGGCCTCCGGGGTGCTGCCCGGTCGTGCGCTTAATGCCGACGAGCCCAAGCGCGAGGCGGTTTTCCTCCGCCTTGGTGACGCTAATATTTCTCTCCTCGAGGTACTTCTTGACATAGCCGTATGCGGTCTTCTCGGCAAGCGTGCCGATAGTTCCCGCGCGGAACACATGGTCAGATCCGAAGAGGACCTCCGTATATTTATGTGCTTTGCCCTGATATTCGCCCGAGAAGTTAAGGTCGATATCAGGTGTTTTTTCGTTTCCGGGGAAGCCGAGGAATGTCTCGAACGGAATATCGAAGCCGTCCTGCCGCATCAGCTCGCCGCATTCGGGGCAGTTTTTCGGCGGCATATCGGCACCGCAGCCGAAGCTTCCGTCGGTTATGAACTCGGAGTGCTTACACTTCGGGCAGACGTAGTGCGGCGGAAGGGAGTTGACCTCCGTGATGCCCGACATATATGCCACCATCGACGAGCCGACGCTTCCTCGCGAGCCGACCAGATAGCCGTGCTCAAGGGAGTTCTGCACGAGCTTCTGCGCGGACATATAAATAACATCATAGTGATGGCCGAGTATCGTATTCAGCTCTACGTCAACACGCTCCTGAACTATCTTCGGAGGAGGATCGCCGTAAATACGGTGCATCTTTGTATAGACAAGCTCCTTGAGGATCTTATCGGAGTTTTCTATCTTCGGCGGGAACAGATCCTTCGGCAGAAGCTCTATCTCGTCCACCTGGTCCGCGATAGCGCGGGTATTCGTGATGACGACCTCTTTTGCCGTCTCCTCGCCGAGATACATGAACTCCGCGAGCATCTCCTCGGTGTTGCGGAAGAATATCGGGCAGCTTCTGTCCGCGTCGGAGAATTTCTTCGCCGCCTGCAGGATCTTTCTGTACTGCTCGTCCTCCGCGTCAAGGAAGTGGACATCACTTGCGGCGATAACGGGCTTGCCGAGGTCTCTGCCGAGCTGAAGGATAGTTCTGTTATAGTCCTGCAGCACGGTCTCGTCCTTTACAACGCCGTTATCTACGAGGAAGCCGTTGTTGCAGATGGGCTGTATCTCAAGATAATCGTAGAACGAGGCTATCTTCTTGAGCTCCGTCTGCGAAGCGCCCTTCATGACTGCGCCGTACAGCTCGCCCATGCCGCATGAGGAGCCGACAAGGATACCGTCTCTGTGGTGGATGAGCAGGCTCTTCGGAATAGTCGGGCTGCGGTGGAAATACTTCAGGTACGATTGGGATATCATCTCGTAGAGATTCTTGAGGCCGACCTTGTTCTTGACAAGCAGTATCATATGATACGTCTTGGCAACGTCCGTCCTCTTGAGAGAATGGTATATCTTCTCGATATCGTCAAGCGTTTTCGCGCCCTGTGCCGCGAGCATCGGAAGGAACTTGTCCATCATTCTCGCAACGACCATCGCGTCGTCAGACGCGCGGTGGTGGTTGAACTTCGGCAGGCCGAGGTGGTTTGAAACTATATCAAGCTTGAAGCGCTTGAGCTCGGGGCAAAGCGCCTGAGCAAGCGCGAGAGAATCAAGGAATATCGGGGAGAATTTGATACCGTTTCTGAGCGATGCGGCCGTCATGAAGCCGACGTCAAAGTGGGCATTGTGCGCGATGAGCGGTCTGCCTCCGGCATACTCAAGGAACATCCGCATCGCCGCTGCCTCATCGGGAGCATCTGCAACGTCACTGTCCTTGATGCCGGTAAGCTCTGTGATATCGGCGGGAATGTGCATCCCCGGGTTTACGAAGGTGTTGAACTCGCTCTTTATCTCGCCGCCAGAGAAGATGACAGCGCCGATCTCGGTCATTCTGTCATTCGTGGCGTTGAGACCCGTGGTCTCTATATCGAAGGCGACAAATTCCGTATCTATAGGCAGACTACTTCTGCCGTTGACGGCGTTATTGCCGTCCATATCGTTTACGAAATAGCACTCAAGGCCGTAGATTATCTTCACGCCGTGCTTTTTGCCGGCCTTCCACATATCGGGAAACGCCTGCGCAACGCCGTGGTCTGTTACGGCAATGGCGGGCATGCCCCAGTATGCCGCGCGCTTGACAGCAGCGGCGGGGTCTGTGAGCGCATCGAGAGCCGAAAATCTCGTATGCATATGGAGCTCAACGCGCTTTTCGGGTGCGTTGTCGGGACGGATATACTTTTTGCCCTTAACTATATCACGCGGCTCTATTACCATATCGCCGTCATATTTCGAGTAGGTTATCTCTCCCTTTACGAAGAGATGGTCGCCGACAGTTATTTTGTCGACAACGGAATGGTCATCCTCTGCGCGGAGGAACTTTGATGCGTGGATCGTGCTTGTTCTGTCAGTGATATCAAAGCCGAGCACGGCGCCGCCGCTCTTCGTGGTCTTGCTGCTTACGGCAATTACGTCTCCCTCGACAGTCACCTTGCCGGACTCGAGATTGATCGTATCCATCGGCACCGGGTGCTGCTTAATTACTCTGCCGTAGAGAACGTCTCCGCTCGGCGCATCGGCGGAGCTTGATCTCGGCACAACGGCAGAAGCCGACGCCATTTTCGGCCTCGGATAGTCGGGAATTATTCCTATTCCGGACAGAGCATAGTCTGTCTTCAGTCTGTCGCTCAGTGCCGTTATCTCCGTCGGAGACGGCATTGCCGCGAACCATGCGCAGACCGTCATGCTTCTGTCCTTCATCTCAATGCTGACGTCGGTAACATATGCGTTATCAAGTCCGCCGCAGAAGCTCTTCTGATCCTCGCAGCCGGGGAAAATCGTCAGAAACGGGGTATGCTCGCTCATTTTTTATCCTCGTTTATCATTTTTAAAAGTGCATCGCACAGCTCACTGTAGGCATATGTACCCACGACCTCGCCTTTTTTGAAGATAAGGCCCTTTTCCTTGCCGCCCGCGATGCCGTAATCGGCTTCTCTCGCCTCGCCCGGGCCGTTCACAACGCAGCCCATCACGGCAACAGTTATATCACTCTTAACGTCCGATAATCCGGACTCTACCTCGTGCGCAAGGGAGATAAGGTCTATCTCGGTTCTGCCGCAGGTCGGGCAGGATATAAAGCGCACGCCGCTCCTGCGAAGGCCGCAGGCCTTAAGAATGGCTATTCCCGCCTTGACCTCTTCAACGGGGTCGGCTGTGAGAGACACGCGGATAGTGTCTCCGATGCCCTCGGACAAAAGCGTACCTATGCCGACAGCCGATTGGATTGTACCGTTCCATGCGGTACCCGTTTCCGTCACGCCGAGGTGGAGCGGATACGGGAATCTCTCGCTTGCAAGGCGGTAGGTCTCGATTGTAAGGGGCACGGAGGATGCCTTCATGGATATGCAAATATCCGTGAAATCGACCTTTTCGATAAGCTCGGCATGGTAAGCCGCGCTGTCAACAAGCGCTTCGGCACAGGGATGGCCGTATTTGTCGAGAATACGCTTGCCGAGAGAGCCCGTGTTCACGCCGATGCGGATGGGAATATTGCGCGCTTTGCAGGCCTCCGCCACGGCACGGACATTCTCTTCCCCGCCGATGTTGCCGGGATTAATCCTTATCTTGTCTATCCCTCTCGCGGCACACTCAAGCGCAAGCTTGTAGTCAAAGTGGATATCCGCCACGAGCGGGACATTCGTCTGCTCCTTGATGGCCGAAACAGCCTCAGCAGAGCGCATATCGGGCACGGCGATGCGTACTATGTCACAGCCCGCGGCCGCAAGGTCATTTATCTGCTTCACCGTAGCGGCGACATCCCATGTCTTCGTGTTGCACATGGACTGCACCGTCACCTCTGCGCCGCCGCCTATCGGTAGGCCTCCGACGCGGAGTCTCTTCGTGTTCTCTCTTGTCATGTTGTTATTATCCTTATTATATCGTGGAACATTATATAAGCCATCAGTGCAAGCAGAAGTATCATTCCCGCGCCGTTGATATAAGCCTCGTATTTTGTATCGAGCTTCCGGCGTGTTATTGCCTCGATGATCAGCGATACAAGCGTAAGGAAGACTCTTCCGCCGTCAAGCGCGGGTATCGGGAGCATATTCATGACCGCAAGGTTGATCGCAAGAAACGCGCCGAAGTTGAAGATCGTATACAGCGCATCGCCCGTCGTTTCGGCAGCCTCGCCCTCTTCTGCCATCATGCTCACTATGCCGACCGGGCCTGCCATATCGTTCACCGTGGCGTTGCCCTTGAAGAGATCTCCGAGGCCCATCCACACGAGCCTTGCAAACTCCATAGACGTGTTCCATGTGTGCTTGAGCTTATTGCCGAGAGTGCCCATATCATAGCCGAAGTTGAGGCCGAGGCGCGTTCTGCCCTCGTCAGTGTATTCCACTGGAACGAGCTCAAAATCTTCGAGCTTTATCTTTCTGCCGTCACGCTTAATGACGATATCGTATATGCCGTCCTCATTATCGAGAAACTCGCTGAAGTCGGCGAACTGATATAGTCTCTGCCCGTCAATACTCCAGACCTCATCGCCCACCATGAACGCCGTCTCGCCCTCATACGGGCAGTTTTCGGCAAAGCTGTCTATCCTCGTGGAATAGAACGCCTCAGCGTTGGAATAGAGAATGCCGATTATCAGAAGGCCGAGCACGAAATTCATGAACGAGCCCGCCACAAGGATGAGAAGCTTTTTCCATACCTTTTGGTTTACGAATGCACGCGGGTCATCCGAAGCCTCGTTCTCGCCCGTCATCGCGCAGAAGCCTCCGAACGGAATGCATCTTAGCGAGTACTGCGTCTCTCCGCGCTGTTTTTTGAATATCAGCGGCCCCATTCCGACCGAGAACTCCTCAACGCGCACGCCGCAGGCCTTAGCCGCGGCAAAATGCCCCGCCTCATGAACTATTACAAGCACGCCGAAGATCAAAACGGCAAGCAGAATATAGATGATCGTCATTTAAAAATACTCCGAAAAATAGAAACCTGTTTTGTTATTTGCTCTCTGAGAATTATAATCCG
>DCGN01000059.1 GCA_002315275.1 Clostridiales bacterium UBA1777 | reverse complement strand
ATAATTCTCTGTATTTCTGTGTCTTATTGCTGCAAGGTTCAAGGGCAGCGCCTCCAATACATTTATTTCTTTCGCAGTGTGGACTGCCGTTCGATGACCTTGGTCGTTATCTGCGACTGATTCGCGCCCGAGAAGGGTCTCTCTATCTGTCTTAATAGAGTCTCGGCGGCGATCCTGCCGAGCTCGAAGGTATCTACGTCGACGGCACTTATGCCGGGCTCCGCCATCTCGGTGACCTCGGTGTTGTCAAAGCAGAGTATGCCGAGCTCCTCGGGTACGCTGATGCCTAATTCCTTCGCGGCACGGAGCGCGGCAAGCGCCATTCTGTCGTCTCCGCAGATGACGGCGTCAGGTCTGCTTTCCGTCCGAAGCAGAGCGCTTACGCACTGCTTTGCCTCTTCAAAGGAAGCGGAGACGCCTATGAGATACGCGGGCGACGGGGTGATGCCCGCCTTGCTGAGCTCTGCGCGGTAGCCCTCAAGTCTGTCACGGGTGAAGAGCTCCCTGTCACCGCGGGAGAGGAAGGCTATCCTTCTGTAGCCCTTACCGAGCAGGTAATGCACGGCGTTCGAGCCCGCCTGCGCGTTATTTATATCGACCCAGCTTATCTTGTCCCACGGGTCCTTTGTTCTGCCGAGCACCACGCAGGGAAAGCCGATATTTTCAACGAGCTTTACGGCAGAGGGCTGGAGCATGGACACGGGCAGCACGAGTCCGTCGATCTTCTTGCTGAGAATGAGCTTCTCAAGCGAGCTTATCCCGCCGCGCTCGCTGCTCGCGCCGGTTATGATAAGGTTATAGCCGTTTTTGTGCGCGGCAGTCTCAATGCCGAACACGGTATTATTGAAGAAGCTGTTTGAATAGGCTCTTGCGTCCGAGACGTTTATCGCTATTGCGATGGCCTTTGAGCTTCCGCTTGCGAAGCTTCGGGCAATGTCGTTCGGAACGTATCTGAGCTCCTCCATGGCCTTGTATATCTTGTTCGCGGTCTCCTCGGAGATAGGCGCAGTCTTGTTTATGACGCGTGAGACCGTCGACGGAGCAACTCCGGCGAGCTTTGCAACATCACGAATCGTAATTGACATTCCGGCACCTCCAATGCAACCGCTTGCGTAATAGTGCTTTAGAAATCTCCTGCAAATTGCAGGAGATTGGCGGAGTCCCGCTTATAAGGAGACAAAACATGAAAAAGTATAATGCAACCGTGTGCGTGATTATGCTAACACAGAGGCCGTGCACCGTCAACGCGGTTGCATGATTGTTGCATTGGCCAAATTATGTTTGTCATTTCTGCTGATTTTGATGCTCTGATTTTGTGCAAAATTTACATTTTTTCTGCCGATAACGGCACTATATCGACGGTTGAGGTTTTTCCTGAACTCTGAAGCGGTATTTTTTCTTGTCTAAAAGTCCGCCCGAACGGCTCTTATCCGTTTAAACTCTTGTTTATTTTCATGATATACTTTTTATAAAATATATGCTAAAATACCATAACACCTTCAGGAGCTGATATCATGGATTACAAAAAATTTGAACAGATGCAGAGCGAAAACCCATTTATGCCTCTTACCGACATTGTTCACGAGCTTATTCTTCAGGAAATTATCAGCTTCAGGCTCGCTCCGGGCACACGCATAAGCGAAAGCGGCATCGCACTTGAGTTCGGAATAAGCAGATCTCCCGTTAAGACGGCACTTGAGCATCTGACAGAGCGAAAATTCATTCAGATAAAAAACAGCCGCTATTATGTTGCTGACTTCAATGAGCAGGAATACAGGGAGATAAGCGACTTTACCATGATGCTTGAGCCCTACGCCACGGCAAAGGCGGCACTTCATATAAGCCCCGCACAGCTTGATGAACTGTACAGGCTTGCCGCAAAGCTCAAGAACATCTATCAGGAGGCCTACCACGGCGGGCCGAATTACAGCTATGCAAGGATCCTTGAGACAGAGCTTGATTTTCACTTCGGCGTCGTAAGGGCATCCGGCAACCGCCTTATAGCGCAGCTCTACGAGGACCGCAAATATGAAATGTGGCACTACCGCGGCTTTCTGCTCTACAGCCGCCCCGATGGCTTTTTCGACACCGTTGACACCGACCATAAGCTAATCTGCGATATGCTGAAGCTCGGTGACGATGAGATGGCCGCCGCAGCTTCACGCCGACATCTCCACATCTCACGTGACGGTATCGAGCGATATGAGCTTTTAGGAAAAAAGCCGAAGTAAGATCAATATGGCAAAGTGCGGTGCTCAAAACTGCGCTTTGCTTATTTATGTGCGCAATTTCACTTTTGAAGCAGGGTGAAATACCGATAAAACAACAAAATCAGCTTTTCTTTTGACACAATAGCAATCGATATATTATTATCTCAACATGCACGGAACAATACAATTCCTTGTCATGTAAAAGGAATTAATAATTATATATCTTAGGACTTTTTCTGTAATTAGGAAATTTCTCTCCTCAAAGTGCCCTGTGTCAAGGAATTGTTTATGCGTATTCCGATTTGACGCGGGGTTCTTTGTTTATATTTTATCAAGTAGCATAATTTGTATGTTCATCCGAAAAGGATTAACAAATAGAAAAAAGGAGATTCAAACATGAAAAACAACACCAGCGCACTCAAAAGCGGCTGGGCTGCTGCCTTTACCGTCGCATCGGTATGGTTCGGCACCCACGTCGGCGGCGGCTTTGCCTCCGGTAATCAGGTAATCCAGTATTTCGCAAACTACGGCTGGACCTCGGTCGTCTATCCTCTACTCGCCATGGGCATACTTGCCGTAATCATGTACATAATGATGCGCTATGCAAAGGTCATGGGCTTCAACAACTACAAAGATACCTATCGCGCACTTTACCCCAGGCCCTGGATGGAAATCTTCTTTGAGATCTTCTACATCATCATCGTTCTCGCTGCAATGGCATCTGCGGTTGCAGGCGCAGGCGAAGTACTTGCAAACTTCCTCGGCATTGCATATGTCGGCGCAGGCAAGATCACTATGAACCTCGTTATCGTTGCTATCCTCATCATCCTCGCCATCTTCGGTGTTAAGCTCGTCATCGCAGCCTCGACAGTCCTGTCCGCAGGCATTATAATTGTAACCGCTGTCATGGTCATCACGGGTCTTACCGCAAACCTCACCGAGATCACCGCAAGCTTCACCTCTCAGTTTGACCTCACTCTTGTTGAGTTTACCAAGGCTCCCGGCCTCGCCTTCTGGAAGGGCGTTATCATTTACTGCTGCTTCCAGTGCGTATCCATTCCTCCCATGATCGCCGCATCTCAGGAAATGAGCATGAAGGGCGTAAAGCGTGCAGCTATCCTCGGCGGTGTCATGAACGGCGGCGCACTTGCTCTCTCCGCATGGATGCTCACCAAGTGGTACCCCCTGCTTGGTGCACTTAAGGCCGCAGGCTCCGCAGCGCTCGCAGCAGATCCCACCGCTACCGCGGCAACGCTGCCCGTCGTTGCATATGCAAACGCACTCGGCATCCCCAACCAGACCGTTCTCGGCATCATCGGAGTCAAGGTCATCCTTGTTCTCTTCTCCGTCCTGCTGTTCTGCGCCTTCGTTTCCACCTGCGTAACCCTCACCTACACCCTCGTCGAGCGCTTCAAGGGATTCTTCTTCCCGAGCGTTATCAAGAGCGAAAAGCTCCGCGGCGCACTCGTCGGTGCAGTTGTCATCGGCATCTGCTTCCTCGTCTCCCTGCTCGGTCTCACCGGCATCGTAAAGTACGCATACGGCTACATGGGCTACTACGCTCTCGTATTCGTTGCCATTCCCGCATTTGTACTTGCTATCCCCAAGACCAAGAAGGCTCTTGCCGCTCAGAAGGCTGCAAAGTAAGCATAAAAAATTTAACACCGCCGGCTTTTTGTCGGCGGTGTTATGTCAGATAGATATATGAAGATTGCTATGATAGGCTCGGGTGCGGCGGGCAGTGTTTTTGCCGCGTACCTGAGAAAGGGCGGCGCGAGCCTCTGCCTCGTCGACCGCTACAAAGCCCACATGGATAAGGTCGCGCAGGAAGGACTTACCTTCGTAAGTCCCGCGGGTGAGGAGTGTCTTACGGGCTTCACAACAGCTCCTACGGCAGAGAGCATCGGCATCATGGATGTCGTTATTCTCATGGTCAAGGCCACGCAGACCGACGGCATCATGCCCTCTGTCATGAATTGCATCGGTGACGGTACCGTTGTGGTATCTCTGCAGAACGGCCTCGGAAACGATGAGGTGCTCTCAAAATATGTACCCCCGGAGAGAGTTCTCTACGGCTTCGGCACCATTGGTACAGAGCTTCCCGAACCGGGCAAATGCGTTTCCAAGCCCGAGAGCGGCGTTATCATGCGCTTCGGCGCGGCGAAAAAGAGCGAGCTTTCGGACAGAGTCGGAAAAGAGCTTGAAGGCTGCTTTAACCGAGGAGGCTGTGAGACACGCTTTGAACCGGACATCCGTCCCTTCGTGTGGAAAAAGGCCATATCAAACAGCGGCTACAACACGCTCTCCTCTCTGCTTCGGCTGAAGGTCGGAGAATTTCTTGACACCGAAGAGGGCTGTGAGCTTATTAAATCCGTATGGCGCGAGGGCTGTGAGGTGTGTAAGGCCGCTGTCGGTGTTGACCTCTGGCCCGAGATGCTTGAGGAGCTTCCGAGACTCAAAGCGGGCTTTGCCACATATTATCCCTCCATGGCGCAGGATGTGCTCATACATAAGCGTCAGACCGAGATCGGTCTTTTAAACGGAGCGATAGTGAAATACGGCAGAGACTGCGGTGTTCAAACCCCCGTAAACGAGGCTCTGACACGCATGATAACCTGCATTCAGGCAAATTACGATAAACAGTACAACAAACAATAACCAACAAAGGAGAAACACAATCATGAAAATTGCAATGTATGGTTCCGGCGCAGCCGGCAGTGTATTTGCTTCATACCTTCGTGCAGGCGGCGCGGATATTATCCTCATCGACCGCTACGAGGCGCACATGAAGGCAGTCGCCGATAACGGTATGCTTTTCACAGTCCACGCCAAGAGAGAGGGCAACCCCGAGTATGAGAAGCTTTCTTCTCCTCTGCTCGCAAACGGCTTCACTGTAAAGCAGTCCCCCGTTGACCCGACCTACGACGATATCGAGAAGGTGCTCCCCGGCTTCCGCACCTACACGAGCTCTCAGGCCGCCTTTGACGCAGAGGGCAAGGTCGATGTCATCATCTACATGACAAAGGCAACCCAGCTCGTGCAGGCAATACAGGACTCAATGCCCGTTGTCGGCGACACCACCGTTGCCGTATCTCTCATTAACGGTCTCGGCAACGACGACAACCTCTTCAAGGTCTTCCCGAAGGATCGCTGCGTCATCGGCTCCGGCGTTCTGGGCACTGCCCTTGCAGCTCCCGGTCACTGTGTCTCCACTCCTGCCTCCGGCGTTCAGATGAACTTCGGCGGCTGCGAGAAGAGCGAGCTCACAAATGCCGCTTGCGCAGAGCTTCTCAAGTGCTACAAGCAGGGCGGCTGTGACGCATACTGGCGTGCAGGCGATCCCGGCACAGATGACAATATCTATAAGTTCATCTGGAAAAAGGTCTGCGTAAACGCGACCGTCAACTGCATCTGCGCCGTTCTGCGTCTGAAGATCGGCGAGGTCGAGAACGATCCCGCAGGTCAGTGGCTGTTCCACGGCGTCATCCGTGAGACCTGCGCAATCGCAACCGCGAAGGGTGTTCCTCTGGATGCAGACGAGTTCATCGCCCACGATCACAACGACATCGTCACCAGCATTGCCGACTATTATCCCTCCATGGCTCAGGATATGCTCTTCAATCAGCGTCAGACCGAGATCGACGTGCTCAACGGAAAGATTGCGGAGTACGGCAAGGAGCTCGGCATCGCAACTCCCGTCTGCGAGGTCATCTCTCAGGTTGTCCGCTGCATACAGGCAAACTACGACAACCAGTTCTTTAAAAAGTAATTCCGAATACTCTATAACCCACATGCCCCTCTTACCGAGGGGCATGTCAGACTGTAGACAAAGCCTCGCA
>DCGN01000087.1 GCA_002315275.1 Clostridiales bacterium UBA1777 | reverse complement strand
CCGCCTGCTTGCAGACCTGATAGCGGTACAGATGCAGAGGATGATAGTGCAGAAGAAGCGGATAGTTCTCTTTGGGCGTACCCTCGAAATCCCACACCGGCTTGCTCAGGAAGGAATCGTCCTGCGGATTGATACCGAGCTTTTCGTCGTATGGCAGGAGCATCTGCTCCGCAGCTTTTGCAAACATTTCAAGCTCATCGGCCGTCACATTGAGGCGGTCAGCCAATTCGTTCCAGCTTTCTCCGAGGATATTCGGCATTTTAAGCGCCCATATGAGGTTATAGCGCGCGCTTGCGTTGGTATAATAGTTGTTGTTTACAATGCAGGTGTACTCATCCGGGCCGGTCACATCGTTGATGACGAAGTAACCGTCATGGAAGTTACCCACGTCGCACCAGAGCCGCGCCGTTTCAATGAGTATCTCCGCGCCCTCGGCCGCCATGTATTCTCTATCGCCCGTGGTCAGATAATATCGAATCACAGCGCATGCTATGTCGCCGTTGATATGGTACTGAGCTGTGCCGGACGGGAAATATCCGGAGCATTCGCGGCCCGAAATGGTTCTCCACGGATAAAGCGCGCCGCTTTTGTGGCCGAGGAGCTTTGCGTTCTCCCGCGCCAAGGGGAGCGTGGCATATCTGTAACCGAGGAGCTTTCTTGCAAGCTCGGGACTCGTGTAGGTGAGAAACGGGAGAACATATATTTCCGTATCCCAGAAATAGTGACCCTCGTAGCCCTCTCCGGACAGTCCCTTCGATGCAACCGAGCCTATACCGTCATCACCTGTGGACTGGAGCAGCTCGTACTGGTTGAACAGCGTGGCAATGCTGCTGTCATCATCGCTGTCTATCTCCATACCGGCACTCTTCCAGAAGGATGCGAGATAATCTCTCTGCGCGGCATGAAGCGCATCCGCTTTGCCGAATACGCTGCCCATAATGCGCTTTGCATCGTCCATGCAGGCCTTGCTGCGCAGCGAATCCACCGTGACACAGTACTTTGCAAAGCTTACCGTTTCACCCTGTTTAAGGGCTACAGTTGCGCGCATCCTGCAGCAATGCTCTTCTTCGCAGTAGGTTATTTCCTGCTCCGCGCCGCCGGGAAGCTCGTATTTTACACCCGTGCAGACCTCAAGGCCGCTTCTGACCGTCCTCGACGTGAGAAAAGAGGCTCCGTCCGATGATTCATACGCCTCTTTTTTCAGAAGCATCCCCGTGTCGGAGCCCATTCTCGGGTCGTTGGGATTGGAATAGTTGTGTACAAGACCGGCATGTGCGGAAAAAACGTCGGCCTTGCCGGAAAAGTTTTTCGGCGTGATCCTGCATTCAATCGTAAAAACATTTTTCACCGCAAAGCTTGCCATGCGGATGAAGCGTACCTCCGCTTCTCTGCCTGATGGGGAGCGCCATAAGACGGTGCGCTCCGTTGTGCCCTCGTCCATATCAAGCGTGCGGCATGAGGTGAGGACTTCTCCATTGAACATAGAGAATTCCTCGCCGTCAAAGCTTAGGATTACCGACTGAACATCGGCAATATTCAGCATTGTATCCTTCTCTTCGATGAGGTTGCACAGGCTTTCCGACTGCTTCATAGGGATCACATCATAAAAGCCGTTTACATACATGCCGCGCATGGTGTCATAACCATGCGGCACGTTCTCTTCAAGGCAGCCCCTCACGCCGAGATAGCCGTTTGCGTTGTGGAACAGCGTCTCATGGAGCATGAGTGTTTTCTCATCGAGAGAGAAGTCCGAAATCGTATACTGTTTTTTCAAGATTTGTGTCCTTTCAGGCATACTGAGCGCGTGATTATCCCTTTACCGCTCCCGCTGCAACACCCTTGACTATGTATTTCTGAGCGCAGAGATAGAAGATGATGACAGGAATTATCGTCAGCATAAGGGCGGCCATTGCAAGGTTCCACTCTATGGTATACTGACCGAAGAACATCTGAGTGCCTATAGGTATCGTCATATTGGATGCTGTCTTGAGCGTGAGGCTGGGGAGGAGGTAATCGTTCCATATCCAGATAACGTCAAGTATCGTCAGCGTGATGATAACGGGCTTCATCGTGGGGAACACTATATGCCAGAAAAGCTGCCATGTGTTGCAGCCGTCTATCGTTGCCGCCTCCTCGAGAGATTTCGGGATAGATCCGATAACAAAGCCGTAACACAGGAATATACCCATTCCCGCGCCGAAGCCGAGGTACATAAAGATGAGTCCGCCGAGGGTGTCCTTCATCGTGAGGATGCCGTCGGTGAGCTTGGTGATGCTGTTCATCTCCTGCATCAGAGGCATCATCAGCGTCTGGAACGGAATGAGCATCGTGAGGATCAGCACGGCATAGATTATCGCGGAGAGCTTGCCCTTGGAGCGGGCGAGCATCCATGCCGCCATCGTGCACAGAATGATAAGCAATCCGACGCTTACCACAGTAAGGATAAGGGAATTTTTAAAAGCGTTCAGGAAGTCCATGCGCTGCATTGCATCGAGATAGTAGCTCAGGGAGAAGTGCTTCGGCAGGGCAATGGCGTTGGCATACATCTCTTCTCTGGACTTGAAGGAGTTCGTGAGAATAATGTATATCGGGAACAGCCATACAAGGCTGGCAATAACGAGCAGCACGGAAGAAATCGTTTTTCTTGTCTTATGCATTAAAGCTCAACCTCCCTCTTACTGGTGATGCGCACCTGCAGGAACGTGATAACCGCAACTATCGCGAAGAACACGATTGCCTTCGCCTGGCCGAGGCCGAAGTGGCTCTGTACGAATATCTCGTTGAAGATATTCAGCGAGATCATTTCGGTGGAGTTGGCAGGGCCGCCGCCGGTGAGAGATACGTTGACGTCGTAGATCTTGAAGCAGTTGGAAAGCGTGAGGAAGAGGCAGATCGTGATGGATGGCATCAGCAGCGGGAGCTTGATGTGGATGAACTCCTGCCAATCGGTCGCGCCGTCTATCTTTGCAGCCTCAAGGACATCACCCGAGATAGCTTCGAGGCCCGCCACATATATGACCATCATGTAACCCGCCATCTGCCATGTTGCGACTACTATCATCGCGATGAAGGCAAACTTCGGATCGGACAGCCAGTTGAAGAAAAGCGTGGTATTGCCGGTATTTTCGGCAAGCAGCGTCATCCCCTGACCGAGGACATACTTCCAAACGTAGCCGAGGATAAGACCGCCTATCAGATAAGGCATAAAGAGCATTGCTCTGCCCGGATTTTTAAATTTGATCTCAGAGGTAACCCATACCGCAAAGGCAAGGGCGAACAGATTGACGAGTGCCACGGTGATAATCGTGAAAACCGTGGTGCTTCCCATTGAGGTAAGGAAGCGGGTATCCTTGAAGACATCGATATAGTTCTGAAGACCTACGAATATCTTCTGAGACTTGGACATACCATCCCATTCTACGAACGAGAAGGCAATGCCCTGGAAGAACGGCAGAATAACCGTTACGACAAACGGGATCAATATCGGGAGTACAAAAAGAACGTACCAGCCTTTTTTTATCTTCACTTTTTTAACACTCCTTTTTCAGGATAGAACGAATACCGCCGCCCATTACAAGCGGCGGTATTCTGACTTACAAGCTTACTTGCAGAATGCTGCGTTGATAGCCTCGAGGTACTCTGACTCGGTCATATCGGTGGTGAAGAACTGCTCGGTGATAGGAGCAAGCTCAGTGTCGATGATGCCTGCAGGCCACTCGGTGTTGAAGGTCCAGGGCAGGGTGTTGCCGGCTGCGATAGCCTCAGCAACAGCTGCGGACAGAGGATCCATATTGTCGGACTTCATGGTGCTGAGAACGGGCAGGAAGCCGAACTTGTTCATCATGTAGTCAACGCCGGTCTCGCTGGTGTAGAGCCAGTTGAGGAAGTCCTTGGCGAGCTTCTGCTCTGCCTCGGAAGCATCAGCATTGACTGCCCAGTAGGAAGGAATGCCGACGCAGATCTTGGTGTTGCCGTTGATGGGAAGGCCGGTGATGCCCATCTCGAAATCAGTGTCGAACTGGGAGATGACACCGTATGCCCAGTTGCCCTGATGGACCATGGCGGTCTTGCCGGTTGCGAAGTCGCCGCAGTTGTTATCGTAGGTTACTTCGATGGGGTTGACCTGATATTCACGGATCGCGCTGAGTATCTGAGCGTACTGCTGGAACTCAGGAACGTCAGCAAGCTTTATCTCGCCGCTGAAGACCTTCTCGCAGAATGCAACGGGATCATCCTGCATTGCGAACGGGAAGTTGAACATATGGCCTGCGAGGAAGTAGGACTCCTGAGAGAGGCCGAGCGTGGTGAGATCGGTGCCGTTGGCCTCGATCATCTTGACGAGAGCATCAGTGCCGGTGAGGTCGGCAACGTCGATGAGGCTCTTGTTGTAAACAAGGCCGAAGCCCTCAGCGGTCATTGCAACGCCGACGGTCTTGCCGTCACGGACTGCGAGGACGCCGTCGGTCATATTCTTAACGAAGCCGACATCGGCCAGATCAGCGAGGTAATCCTTGACTTCGGTGATCTCTGCATCGGAGTTAAGAGTGAAGAGAGAGGGGCCGGACTCAGAAGAAAGGCTGGTCTTCAGGTTGGTGTAGTAATCGTCACCGGCCTGCGCCCAGACCTCGACCTCAACACCGGTCTCCTTGGTGTAGGCTGCTGCGAGATTCTTCAGCTCGTCGGCTATTTCAGCCTTCTGCTGGAAGATGGTGATCTTGTTGGTTTCCTTCTTGCCGCATGCGCAGAGAGAAAGAACCATGCAAAGGACCATAACGAGTGCAAGTACTTTTGCAATGTTTTTCATTTTTGTTCCTCCATAAAAAAATTGTCCCAAATCCATAACGGGCTTGAGACAATTATATATCAATCGTATTTTATTGTATATATTGCGGCATACAGTTCTATCTCGGCAACAAATTAACCCCCTGTGTTTTGTGAATAAGCTATATATAATCAATTCATTTTATGTAAAATTATAGTAAATTTATATTGTTTATCAGTAAATTAACTGTAAACTGTTTTTATATTTTATCCATCACAGACTCCCGCATCTTCACAGCCGCAGATATTTTGAAGGTTCCGTAGTCATCGCCGTCGTTTATGAGCGTAAGGAGCTGCTGCGCCGCGAGATAGCCGCGCTCATAATTCGGGATGTCCACAGTTGTCAGGCCGAGCTCAGATGCAAGGCTCGTTCCGTCAAAGCCCGTTACGGCGATATCCTGCGGAACGCGTATTCCGCGTTCTCTGAAGGCCCTCATCGCGCCTATGGCCATGTTGTCATTAGCACATACGAGCACCTGAGGCATGTTCTCAGACAGCATCAGCAGCCGCGCCGCCTTGTAGCCGCTGCGCTCTCTGAAATCACCGAGCAGGTAATCCTTTCTGTTGAAAGGTATCCTATGCTTTTCAAGCGTATGGCTGAACGCTTGAAAACGTTCCTGCGTATCCGTTGTATTAAGTCCCGCGAGGAAAGCAAATGATCTGTAGCCGCGGGCTATAAGTTTTTCCATAAGCTCGCACATCGGTGTGAAATTGTTCACTACGAGGCTTTTTATGTACGGCTGTCCGAGCTCTCTGTCCATCGCGAGGATGGGGTATTCCTTTGCCGCCTTGTCAATAAGGAGCTGGTCGGGGCAGTGCATATCGAGCATGATGCACCCGCTCGTGATCTTTTTCGACATAAAACGCTCGCAGGAGTTGGATGTGCAGATAAGCAGATCATAATCATTTGCCTGCGCACAGTCTCTTATCCCCTGAATTATCTTCAGATAGAACTGACGGTCAAAGTCGCTGAAATTGAAAAGAATGGTTTTATTCTTATCTCCGGCGGGCTTTTTTTCGCTCGGTGCCTTATAGTCCATCTCCCTGCACAGATCAAGAATACGCCTTCTGGTCTCATCGCTGACGTTCTTTCTTCCGTTGAGTACATTTGAAACCGTTGCGGGAGATACTCCCGCCGCTTCGGCAATCTCTTTTACGCCCACCGTATCGCTCCTTTACAGCTTAGTAAAAACATTATATCGAACATTTTACCTCGTTGCAAGTAAAATGTTCGCTTTTTACTCGTAAAACATTGTAAAAACACCGCGGGAGGTGTTCCCGCGGCGCTCATATCATACCGTGAACGTATACTTCAGCGTTTCGGCGTATTTGTAATACACGGTGCTACCCTGCTCAAGGCCCGAGAGTATCTCGGTGTTCTCTCCGTCGGACACGCCGATAGTGACGTATACCGGAGAAGAAAGCACGTCGTTCTTCTCATCGTAAGCCGTGTAGACATATATGCCCGTGCTGTCCTCGCAAATAGCGGTAGACGGAACGGTAAGCACGTTCTCATGCGTCTCTATCGGCACGTAGACGGAGGCGTTCATGCCGGCGAGCATCTGCGCCGTTCTGTCAAGCGAGAAGGTCACGGAAAACTTTGTATTGCCGCCGGAGTTCTCTCCCTCGGTATCAATTTCGGATATCACGGCGGAGAAGTGCTGTCCAGGAAGTGCCTCAAAAAGCACATCCGCGCTCTGACCCACGGAAAGAGACATGATATCGAGCTCGTCGACCTCGGCTGTTATCTCTGCTGTCTCGTACAGAACTATCGTGCATACGTCCGTTTCGGCCATAGAGTAGTCGGTTAGGGTATCGTCCTCTTCTTCCTCCTCCGTAGAATAGGTCATGCCTCCGAAGGAGGAGTATCCGCCGTCATTGACGGTAATATTCTCCGAGGAGCTGCTGCCGCTGCTCTTGCTGTATCTCGTCAAGCTGAGGAGCTCTCCGCTCTCGAGATAGGTGAAGGAAAGAATATCGTTTTGCTTAATGTCGTCCACGGAAGCATTAGTGAGCTTGCCTTCAAGCTCTGATGCCTTCACGGTCATCTCGCTGCCCTCTGAGATCGGCGTTACGACAAACTGCTTCCCGTCCTCGGCTTCGAGGATCTCCTTTACTATTCCGTAGAATTCAACCGTTTTTTCAACCTGTTCCCCGTTTCCGGCCTGTTCCCCGTTTCCCTCAGGCATGCCGCCTTCGGGCATACCCCCGAAATCGGCGAGGAGCGAAACGAAGAAACCGCTGCCGTACGAGCTGAGGTTGTCGGCAAGGATATCATCGTTTATTGAGGAGATGCGCCCCGCGCGCGGAGCATAGATTCCGCCATTCTGAAGTATCTCAAAGAGAGCGTCAAGCTGGGCTTCAAGCTCTGTGCGCTGCTCTGATAGGATGTTGTAATTGCCGGAGAAGCCGTACTCGGAAAGGGTTATGAGCGTGTCTCCCTCGGAGACCGCTGCGTTCAGCTTTGTGTTAACGGCCGATACCGTGCCCGCATAGCCCGTGACGATGACCTCGCTGTGGATCTTAAGCTCTCCCGTTCCGAGCGAGTTGCCGAGCTCCGAAAACACTTCAGCGCTGTCGAGATAATCAGCCGCGCTGTCTGCTACAGTCACCGTGGCAACCCCGTCAGACACGTCGTATACCGTACCGTCTATCTCCTCTCCGTCGGAGAGCACAACGTTTACGTTTGTACCCGCGGAAAGCTCGCCTGCGGGTATCTCAACGCTCAGGCGTCCGTCAAGGGAGAGACGGATGAGCGCGGAGTTTTCGTACATGGCCTCCATAACGGATGAGCCCTTCTCAACGTATATCGCCTTGACTCTGCCTGCCACGGGAGCGGTCACCGTGGAGGAAACGGTATCGCTTCTGTGGGTCTGCAGGTCTGCGTCAAGCTCTTTGATGCTGTCATTTATATCGGCAATGGCAGAGAGCACCGTTTTCTCGTCGACTTCGGCAATAAGCTGCCCTTCCTCGACGTAGTCTCCCTCGCTGACGCTCCATGAGGTGACCTTTATATTCCCCGCAAGGGCTATATTCTCGGTGTTTGTATCCGCAAGCGAGCCGCCCGTGATAAGCTGCTCAGATATGGTTCCGAGTGTCACCTCGGCCGTCTTCAGCTCTTCTACGATCTCAACGGAGGTCTGCTCTCCCGACTTCGGCAGGAGCATTATTATCAGCGCCGCAACGAGAACGATTACCGAAACGAACGGGAATATTTTTCTTTTTTTGCGCTTTGCGGGCTGATCATTCTCCCCGTTCGCTATCTCTTTTTTTTGGCAGTCACCCCCGACGGTTCTTTTTTTGATTCTGATGAGCATGAAAATGCAGAAGGCATCTGCCAGAACGCAGACTACTGCGATTGGGACCCAAAGCTTCTTAACACCGCTTAGGAACGTGAAGCCGCTCCTTCTGCCGAAGCTCTCCGGCATCTCACCGCTGAAGCCCTCCGGCATCTCGCCGTCAA
>DCGN01000023.1:1155-10204 GCA_002315275.1 Clostridiales bacterium UBA1777 | reverse complement strand
GGTACACCAAGCCCCGCCTCTCGGCGGTAGCTTGCTTATGTTACCACGCGTAAAACAGTTTGTCAAGCATTATTTTCGATTTTTTGAAATCTTTTTGAAACGCTTTTAAACTATTCTGCGCGCCCCTCACTTGAGGTGCTTGCATAATATAGCACCTGATTTGACCTTTGTCAACACTTTTTTTCACTTTTTCCGTAACTTTTTTTCGTTTCTATATCTTGTGGTTTGGAAACAAATCAAAGCGCAATATGTAAACCGTTCAGAATATATTGCCAATAAATGGGAGTTTCTTTTTCTCCCCCGTCAACGCGTTCTTTATGCCTACGAGCATCAGCAGAAACGCGGCTATCCTCGCTATCCACATTATCGGCGCGGCAATGCTGATAAGATCGAGCACGCAGTTACAAAGGAACAGAATAAGCCCCTGCTTTGCATGAAAACGCGCAAAGCTATTGTCTGCGCAGAGTATGTACGGCAGCAGCCACAGGAAGCTGAGATAGCTCAATGCCGCGAGCACCTTTGTCTTGTCGATGCCGACGCTTTTCATTTTTTCCTCGGCCTTATTGAGATACTCCTCGGCGGCATTACCCGCTTCCTTTACCTTATTAATATAATACTCGGGCGACTCGCGGTCGGCTGCAGAGGCAGCTTTGCTTTCGCGCGCAGCATTATCTCTGCGCTCCTTTTCTTCTTTCGCCCACTGCTCCGCCGCGCGCTGCTGCTCTCTTCTCTTTTCCTCGGCAGCCTCGCGTTCCGACTGCGCCTTCGCCTCGCTCTCGCTGAAGCCGCACGCAATGCACTTGTCCATATTGTCCGGTATATATGCTCCGCAGTTCTTGCAGTACGCCATAATATATTCCCCCGCTGATGTTTTGTGTTTTTTCATTATAAAATACCGCGGGTGCTATTTCAACAGATTTTTCGTAATTATGCGCAGAAAACATGGTCGCCTATTGTTAGCAGGACCGGCCTTGACCATATCCACGCACTTGTCGCTGTGGAGGGATTATAATAGTATATTGCTCCCCCGCTCGGATCCCAACCCGCGAGGGCGTCTCTTGCCGCTCTGTACGCGCTGTCCGAAATGGGCTTGTCAAACTGTCCGTCCGAAACGCAGGTGAACGCATCCGTCTGATAAATAACGCCCGACAGAGAGTTGGGGAATGACGGATGATCGATCCTGTTGAGCACGACAGCTCCTACGGCGACTTGTCCCTCATACGGCTCGCCTCTTGCCTCGGCCGAAATAAGGCGCGCAAGCAGATAGACATCGCCTTCGGTGCTGCTTCCTGTGCCGGAAGAATTCCCCGACGGCAAGCCGAGTGCGGCAAGCGTCTCCGCGCCTGTCTGCCCATCGACCGTGAGGCCGTTCGTTCGCTGAAAATACTTTACCGCTGCCTCGGTTCTGCTGCCGTATATCCCGTCGATCTCTGCGGTATAGTACCCCCAACTTTTCAGGCGGGTCTGTATCTCCTTTACGGTCTGCCCGCTCGACCCGCGCTTATACAGATCTGCCGAGGCCTCTTGAAACAGCGCAATAATGAAAATGTTCACCGCAAAAAGTATTGCAAGTGACATGATAAGCTTTTTCCGTTTTGCAGACATAAAAAATCACCCACACATAGTCTGTGTGGGTGGAAGAGGTTATATTCAGGTGTTGTTGAAAAAATTCATGAGCTTGGTTTTGAAATCGGGCGCTTCGTCATATACGGCATGACCGAAGCCTTCACCGTAGGTCACAAGCTCACAGTTGAGCTCCTCCGCCAGTTCTTCGGAGGCATAATATCCGAAAACTCTGTCATTCAGAGCGGCAGCAACAAGCACGGGGCACTTGATATACTTCAGGCCGTCTTTAATATTGAGCGATTCAAATGCTTTGACAAGGTTGATGAAACGGGCAAGCTGCGCATCTGAATACTCGGGAACATCCGCAAGCATCGCCTCGCCGTACTCGGTCATTGTCTTGTCGGAAAACAATACCTCATAGAAATACTTTGCGAGTCCTTTGCTGTCCTTTTTGAGGGCAAATCTATTCCAGTTCGCGCAGACCTCGCGGAAATCGTCACGGATCAGAGCACTCGTTGAGCAGACAGCCAGGCTCTTCACAAGCTCGGGATAGTGTTCCGCAATATATAAGGCGATCATACCGCCCTGAGACGCGCCGAAAACGTACGCGCTTTTGATACCGAGCGCTTTCATGCCCGCCGCCGCGTCCTCGGCCATGCCGTTCATTGTGTATCCCGCCGGTATCTCATCGCATCTGTCGAAAAGATAAACAGTGTATTCCTCGCAGAAGCAGGAATATGCCTCAGCTACCTGCTCCGCAAGCTCCCAGACTCCCGTTATCGAGAGGCCCGGGATCATCACCATCTGCTTTGCGCCAGTACCGAACACGGTGCATTTCATTTCCGAGCCATTACCTGTTACTGTTTCAATTATGGACATCAGCTGTTTATCTCCTAATCAGTTTATAAAAGCTTTTCCTTCAGCTCGAGCATAGACACGATCGCAAAATCGGCCTCGGTGTTTTCGGAATTCGGTTTCATACGCTTGTACCAGCAGGTTTTCATGCCCGCCCTCTTAGCGCCGATGATATCGTTGCCCACAGAATCGCCTATCATGAGGCACTCGTCAGGTGAGCAGTCAAGACCTTTGATCACAGCGTTGAAGAAATCCGGCGACGGCTTAATGCAATGGAGCTCATCTGATATAAATATCTTATATGTATACGGGCGAAATATATCAAGCCTGCGCGACACCTCAAAAACAGAGTTCGTCGCAATGACTATTTTATACTTCTCGGACAGCGCCTTATATACCTCGAGCGTTTCCTTTTCCATTGTATAATGAGTGTCTGCCAAAGCATTGAGAAATACAGTGACCATCTTAAACGGATCAATGTCCACCTTATACTTTTCCGCAAGATACTCGTAGTGCCTCGCGGCATAGATGCGGTATTTCAGGTGGTAATCTTCCTGATTTTCCGGAAGCGAAGTGTCATTCAAGCCGAACTCATCCCACGCTTTCCACATGAACCCGTTGTCCGTCTCAAAGTATTCATCCGTGATAGGTATGCCGGCGGCCTTTGCTACAGCTCTTTCGCTGTTCATAAACGAAACGTCAAAGTCGAGAAGAGTATTGTCAACATCGAAGATCAGATATTTTAACTTGCTCATATCGGTACTCCTCATGTCTGTATTTGGTAACATTATATTATATCTCAAATTCATATTCAAGTGTGCGTTTTATATGGAATAAACCGATAACATATGGTATACTGTAAAAAACAAGTGTTTCGGAGGCAGATATGAAGGGCATAACAAATTCCGTGAGCAATATCAGAAGAATGATCTTTGCCGAGGTTGCAAGGCTTGCATACTCATATGACGGCGGAAAACTCGATGAACTCAATTCCATACCCTACAAGGTCATCCCCGGCGAGATATCGATCTACCGGGAAAGCGTTTTTCTTGAGCGCGCCATAGTTGCCGAGAGGCTGCGCCTTGCAATGGGCCTGCCTCTGCGCAGCGCAAGTGAGCAAGGTCCCGTGTCCGACGGAGCGGAGGCCGCGACGAAATCCGAGACCTACTACACTCCGCCTCTTGTAAACGTAATCAAGTTTGCCTGCAACTCCTGCCCCGATAACGTTGTGCACGTTACGGATATATGCCAAGGCTGTCTTTCCCATCCGTGCAGCGAGGTCTGCCCGAAGGGCGCCGTCTCCGTTAAGGGCGGCAAGTCTGTGATAGACCAGAGCATCTGCATCAAATGCGGAAAATGTATCGGCGCGTGCCCGTATCATGCGATTGTGAAGCAAGAGCGCCCATGCGCCGCCGCCTGCGGGATGAAGGCCATCCGCTCTGACGAGCACGGCCGCGCAGACATTGACTATGACAAGTGCGTATCCTGCGGACAATGCCTTGTGAGCTGTCCGTTCGGTGCAATCGCAGACAAATCGCAGATATTCCAGTGCATTCAGGCGATCAAGAGCGGCACGCCCGTTGTTGCCGCGGTCGCTCCCTCGATAGTCGGGCAGTTCGGTGCCGGGTACACCCCCGACAAGCTCCGCAGCGCGCTGAAGGCCTTGGGCTTCGCTCACGTTATCGAGGTCGCCATCGGCGCTGATATTTGCGCCGTTGATGAGACGCGCAAGTATGTTGAGGAGGTTCCGAGCAAGATCCCCTTTATGGCCACGTCCTGCTGCCCCGCATGGATAGAGATGATAAAGCGCCAGTATCCCTCGCTCGAGGGCTGCATATCCATGTCCCTTACGCCGATGGTGCTCACGGCTCGCTTCGTCAAGCGCAAGCATCCGCAGAGCAGAGTGGTTTTTGTCGGCCCGTGCGCCGCAAAGAAGCTCGAGGCGATGCGCGAGGACATCAGAAGCGACGTTGATTTTGTGCTGACCTATGAGGAGGTCGCGGGAATGCTCGAGGCTAAGGGTGTTGATCCCGCAAAGCTCGAGTCCGCCGACTATCAGCACGGTGCATCGGCTGACGGCAGAGGCTTTGCCGTCAGCGGCGGTGTTGCGGCAGCCGTGAAAAACTCGATGGAGAAGCTCTACCCGGATATTGAGCCGAAGATGGTCTTAGCCGAGGGGCTCGATAACTGCAAGAAGCTTGCCGCGCTTGCAAAAGCGGGAAAGTACAACGGTTATATAATAGAAGGCATGGCCTGCCCCGGCGGCTGTGTCGCGGGTGCGGGCACGCTTCAGCCGGTGAACAAGTCCGTCGCTGCTGTCGAAAAGCAGAAGAAGGAATCCAAGCGTGTATACAGCTTTGAAAGCAGATATACAGACCTTGTTGAAGAGCTTGAAAAGCTTGAACTGTGAGCGCAGCGCAGAAGTATGAAAATGAGCCTTCTTAAAACGATAATGAAATTTGCCGCTCCCGCTCCTAAGATAGAGAGCTTCGGGCGTTATCTGTTCGTCGGGCCGCATCCCGACGATATCGAGATCGGCGCGGGTGCAGCGGCAGCGAAGCTTGCCTCAATGGGCAAGGAGGTACACTTTCTCATCTGCACGGACGGGCGCTACGGTGACGGACATACGGATATACACGGCGACGAGCTCGCGAAATGCCGCATGGCCGAGTCTGAGGCTTCTGCAAAGGCTCTCGGAGCGACATCCGTGAGATTTCTCGGGCTGAGTGACGGGGCTCAGTATACAATAGATGAGATGAAGCGCGGCATTGCCTCCGTCATCGGAGAGTTGAAGCCGGATATGATTCTCTGCCCCGACCCCGATGCGGACAGCGAGTGCCACAGCGACCATCTGAACACAGGCAGAGCATGCAAGGAGCTTGCCTGCTTCGCACCGTACCCGGGAATCATGGCCTCACTCGGGGCAGAAAGCGCCCCCGTTGCGGCGATCGGTTTTTATTTCACGGCGAAGCCGAACCGCTATATCAATACAACGGGCTTCCTCGATGCTCAGCTTGATGCGATCTTCTCAAATCACCGCAGTCAGTTTCCGCAGGGCGGCAGCGACGTCAAGATGATAAGCACGTATCTGAAGCTCAAGGCCTACGACTACGGCGTGAGAAATCTGTGTAAAACCGCAGAGGGCTTCCGCGTGCTCGGCGACGTCAATATGCACTGTCTTCCCGAGAGCGGAAACTGATACGGCATCAAATTCAAATACTTCAGCTCTCCGACAGCGTCTTAAAAAAGGAGAAAGGATCATAAAGATATAATGGAACAAATAATCAAAAACATGCTTGATTGGGCTTACGGTAAGCTCGGCTCGGAAGAGTATACGGGCTGGTGTCTTTCCTTTATTGAGGACGCGCTTGAGCTCGGCAACGATATAGAGATATTCGGCGGAGACAGTGCCAAGGAATCTGCCGAGCTTTACAGCGACGCGATACGCACGGACGAGCCTGAGCTCGGTGCGTTCGTTTTCTATGACTGCCTGTGCCAAAGTGAAAACGGGCCCGTCAATTGGGGGCATTGCGGCATAAGCCGCGGTGACGGAACTGTAATCCACGCCTGGGACACCGTCAGGGTCGACGGCTACAGGGACATCGAGAAATTGAAAGCATACGGGACCGGTGACAGTCCGAAATATATTGGCTGGGTGCCTGTAAGCCGTGTTCTGGAGCAAAAGCCGGACTGATGCTTCAAGCACGTTCAACGCATTGATGCATTCTCTGCCTAAAATTACGGATATAAAAAAGGATATGATAGCTGCCTAAACGGTTTCTATCATATCCTTTTCTGTCTTTTATTCTACGCTCTTGAGCGATTCGGCCATGTTCACCTTTTCAAGCTTCGGCCGCATCAGATTGTTTGCGATCACCGCGAACACCATCGTGACAACGAACGCAATAAGATAGCTTGTCGGCTCTATACGTATCTCAAAGCAGAGATACTCCACAGTAACGAGCTCCATGACGAACCGGTGCAGGAGCTTTCCGAGCAGAAGGCCGACCGCTGCGCCGAGGAAGCACAGCAGGAGATTTTCGCTGAGGATGTACTTTGCCGTTTCGCCGGGGGTGAAGCCAAGCACCTTGACCGTTGCTATCTCGCGGATGCGCTCCATGATGTTGATATTCGTGAGGTTGTAGATCGTAATGAGCGCGAGTGCCGCCGCGCAGCCGACTATCAACAGCACAACGGTGTCAATACTGCCCATTGAGCTTTCCATCATCTCGCGTTCCTGCTTTGCAAGGGAGACGTAGGTGACGGCATCCTCCGCGCGAAGCGATGCCGCAAGCGCCTCGCCCTCATCCTCAGCATCCGTACAGACGAGCGCAGTGTTATTGGCGAGATAGCCCGCCGTTTCGCGGTTGACGAAGACGAAGTGGTTCAAATAGTTCTTGCAGATGCCCGTGACATTGAGGGAAAGCGTTTCCCCGTCCTCTATTGCCACCGTGACAGTATCTCCGATGGAAATACGCAGTATCTCCGCCATGCGCTTTGTGATTATCGCCTCGCCGTTACCGGGATAGCGAAGCTCTCCGTCACCGTCGCGGAAGCTTCTTATTCCGGCGAAGTCACCTTCGTCAGCCGAAACGAGCTTGACGCTGCGGTCCGTATCCTCAAAGGTCAGCTTCGCCTCGTTTTCCGAAACGAGAGCATAGTCCGTGGTCTTGCCGGCGAGCATGGCGCTTATCTCATCATCCGCACCGTCCCTCTCGGAATCGTAGCTCACTGTCATCTCGTACAGCGCGACATCGCCGTACTGAAAATCGAGCACATGGACGATCGAGTCCTCCGCTCCGAGACCCGCTATAATGAGCGCGGTGCATCCGCCGATGCCGAGGAGCATCATCAGCACTCGTGCCGGATAGCGGAATGCGCTCCGAAGAGTTGTCTTTGCGAGGAACGACAGCCTTGACCACAGCGGCGTGACCCTCTCGAGGATTATCCTCTTGCCGGCAGCAGGTGCTTTCGGTCGGATGAGCTCTGCGGGGACCTCGTTGAGCTCCTTCTTGCAGGTAAACACCGTGACGACCGCAATACAGGTCACCGACACCGCGAGGCTCAGAAGCTGCATCATTATATCGAATCTGAACTGCAGGTCATTATAATTGTAGATAATATTATATGCGAACCATACAACATACGGAATGACTGTCACGCCGAGGAGGAAGCCGAGCAAGCAGCCGATGAGGGCCGCGCTGACGGAATACCACAAATACTTCGCCATTATGCGGGAGGATGACCATCCCATCGCCTTCAGCGTGCCGATCTGGGTGCGCTCGTCGTTTATCATACGCGTCATCGTGGTGATGCATACGAGCGCGGCAATAAGCACGAAGAATATCGGAAACGCTCTCGCAACGGCTGTGACGATATCCGTGTCGTTATCAAATGTGACGAGGCCGGAGTTTTCCTCTCTCGTGAGAGTGTACACCGTAAGCTTGAGCTTATCTTTTATTGCCTCGCGTGCCTCGGCAAGCTCTTTTTCGCCGTCCTCAAGCTTTGCCTTTGCATCGGCAAGCTCTTTTTCCGTGTCGGCCTCGGATTGCCTGAGCTTCTGCTTTCCGTCTTCTATCTGCGCCTTCCCCGACTCGAGCTCTGCCTTGGCATCCTTGAGCTGCTCTCTGCCGTCATTTAACTGCGCCTCTGCCGCATCAAGCTCCTCCCTGCCTGCGGTGATCTGCGCCATGGCAGCGTTGAGCTGTGCTTCGCCGGCCTCGAGCTGCGCTTTGCCGGCGTTGAACTCCGCTCTCGCCGCCGCAGCCGTATTTTCAGCCTCAATGACATCGGTCTCGTCGGCTGTGTATCGCGACAGAGCCGATGCAAGGTCGCTTTGCGCGTCGGCGAGCTCATTCTGCGCAAGCTTAAGCGACGTTGAAAGATTCGCGTATCTGAGCGAGTATCCGAAGCTCTCCGGATCAAGCGCGGAAATCTCCGCCTGCAGCGAGGCCACGCGCGCCGTATACGTTTCAACGCGCTGCTGATATATGGCCGTTCCTGTTGCCTTGCGTGATTCAAAAGAGCTGCGCTTTGTGCCTGCATAGGTCTCTGCAAGCACGACCTGCGCCTCGCCCGCCGCGAGCTGAAGCTTTCCTGCCTCAAGCTCGACACGCTTTGAATTGATCTCCGCCTCGCCGGCATCGAGCTCTGCGCGGCCCGCGGCTATCTTTTCCGCTCCCGCTTCAAGCTCGCGCTCTTTTTCGGAAAGCGTTGCCTCGCCCGCGTAAAGCTCTTTCTCGGAATTGTCAAGCGTTGCCCACGCCTTTTTGAGCTCCTCTTCGGCCGTCATACAGCCGTCCTCGTACTCCGTCCAGCCGTCATTTATCTCGGCTTGCGCATCGTTGACCTTGTCCATCGCGGAGACGTACAGCTCCTTGTATCGCGCCGCGCCGCATTTGTTCAGAAGTCTGCTCACATCAGCTTCAATACCGTCGCGCGCATTGCTGTATTCCGATGAGAATATTTCACCGGGCAGATCGCAATAGAGCAATATCTCGTGAAACACCTCGGAGTCAAAAGTCTCCTCCGGCACGAGCACGAACGCCTCTATCCTGCCCGAAGCGAGAGCCGTGCTGCCTCTTTCATTGCTGATATAGCGCGGGCTCTTCGCAAGACCGACTATCTT
>DCGN01000023.1:0-1027 GCA_002315275.1 Clostridiales bacterium UBA1777 | reverse complement strand
CGACTCCGGCATACGGCCCGCCGTCAGCACCGGTATGGCCACCTCGTCCGTCAGCGACCTTATGATGTAGGCGCTGTCTTTGCCGTCAAACGTCAGCACCGCTTCGGCAAAATAAGCCCCCTCGGCCGCCTCGACACCGTCGAGGTCCTTAAAGCTTTCAACGTCGTCCTCGGTAAGGCCGAGCGAGGACATCAGCTGGAAGTCATACATTTTCTGTTCTTTCAGATACCCGTCGGCCGTATTGAGCATGGCAGGCTGTGAGGCCTTAAGCCCCGCATAAAAGCCCACTCCGAGCGCAACGATAGCCAATATCGCGACATATCGCCCGAGTGAGTTCTTTATGCTCCTGCCGAGCATTTTAAACATCAGCAGATCCATACTCACCACTCGATCTCTTCAACGGGCGTTACCGTCTCATTTACTGATATATCGCGTACCGTGCCGGATTTGACGCGTATAACTCTGTCAGCCATTGCGCAAAGCGCCTTGTTGTGCGTGATGATAACAACCGTCATGCCGGTCTCGCGGCAGGTGTCCTGCAGGAGCTTCAGTATGGCCTTGCCCGTGCGGTAGTCGAGAGCGCCCGTGGGTTCGTCACACAGGAGAAGCTTCGGCTTTTTTGCAAGAGCTCTCGCTATTGCAACGCGCTGCTGCTCTCCGCCCGAAAGCTGCGCGGGGAAGTTGCCCTTCCTATCAGAAAGTCCGACCTTGTCGAGCACCTCGGATGCATTCATCGGTTCTTTGCACAGCTGAGATGCGATCTCAACGTTCTCAAGCGCCGTCAGATTCGGGATGAGGTTATAGAATTGGAACACAAATCCGACATCCGTCCTTCTGTACGCGGTGAGTTCCTTCTTGCCGAAGGAGGAAATGTCTGTTCCGTCAACTGTCACCTTTCCCTCTGTCAGCGCATCCATGCCGCCGAGGATGTTCAGAAGAGTAGTCTTGCCCGCGCCCGACTCTCCTACTATAATGCAGATCTCGCCTTTATTTATCTCAAAGCTCACGTCGTGAAGCGCCGTGACCG
>DCGN01000155.1 GCA_002315275.1 Clostridiales bacterium UBA1777 | reverse complement strand
AGCACTCCACCGGCGGCGTGGGCGACAAGACCAGTCTGGTGCTGTGCCCCATGATGGCAGCCTGCGGCATCAAAATGGCCAAAATGTCCGGCAGAGGTCTGGGACACACCGGCGGTACGCTGGATAAGCTGGAGAGCATTCCCGGCCTGTCCACGGAGATGAGCGCGGAACGGTTTTTCGAGAACGTCAACCGTGTGGGCTTTGCTATCGCCAGCCAGACGGCGGACATTGATCCTGCGGATAAAAAACTCTATGCCCTTCGGGACGTGACCGGTACCGTGGCGGTACAGGGGCTGATCGTCAGCTCCATCATGAGCAAGAAGCTCGCCTCCGGAGCGGACGTTATCGTGCTCGATGTCAAGACCGGCAGCGGCGCCTTCATGAAGACGGACGAGCAGGCGCACGAGCTCGCCGAGGGTCTCACGCGGATAGGCCGCCTTGCGGGCAAGAAGTGCGCGGCGGTCATAACGGATATGGATCAGCCGCTCGGCTTCGCCGTGGGCAACGCGCTCGAGGTCAAGGAGGCCATCGCGGTGCTGAAGGGCGAAGAGGAGGGCGACCTTCTTGAGCTGTGCCTCGCGCTCGGCGCTTGCATGCTCACGCAGGCGGGGCTTGAGCCCACGATAGAGTCCGCGAGGGAACGCCTCATGCAGACGGTGAGGGACGGCTCCGCGCTCGCGAAGCTCGCCGACATGGTCGAGGCGCAGGGCGGCAGCAGAAGCGATGTGTACGATACCTCGCGTCTGCCCGACTCGGAGTTCGAGGTGCCCGTTTTCAGCGAGAGAGACGGTTATATCTCGCATATAGACGCGGAGAAGATCGGCCTCGTGTCGATGCATCTCGGCGGAGGAAGAGAGAACAAGTTCACGAAGATCGACCTCTCGGTCGGCGTAGTGCTGAACAAGAAGCTAGGAGACCGCGTGAGCAGGGGCGAAAAGCTCGCCGATATCCACGCTTCCGACGAGAGCAAGCTCGTTGAGGCCGTGAAGCTGTTCAAAACGGCGTACGAGTTCTCCGATGAGCCCGTGACGAGGCGCCCGTTCATAAGAGAGATAGTGTGATGAAAATGCCGCGGAGGCTTTCCGAAAGGGGAGAGCTTTCCGCGGCAGCTTTTTTACAGTGTGGAGTGTGGAATGAGGAATTGCGGTGCGGCTTCGACACGATTGAAATGCGGACTCGCTTCGCTCATCCCTACGGCGTTCAATTATGCATTGTGCATTATGCATTATGCATTATGCATTATTGTTACAGCTCCTTATACATGGCGGGGGCGTCGGCCTTGGAGGCTGTCTCGTTCACGGCCGTGACCTCGACCCTGAGCGTTCTCTGGCCGAAGGCGATCTCTATCACATCGCCGACCTTGACCTGATAGCTTGCCTTGACCTGCCTGCCGTTAACGGAGACCCTTTCGGCGTCACACGCGTCATTCGCAACGGTGCGGCGCTTGATAAGGCGGGATACCTTGAGATACTTGTCTAAACGCATAACGTGTCCTTTCTGAAGATAAAAGATGGGATGCGAAAAATCGGGAGAGCATATTGCAGGGAATATAATGTCGAACAATGTCACTGTCGTGGCAATCCGTTCTCCCGGGACGATGTGCGGAAAGGGGACGAAAGGACGGGGGATGCGGATTGCCACACCGGTGTGAGCACCGGTTCGCAATGACAGACGAGGACGAGTATTACCGCAGCAAAAAAACAAAGAGGGAGCCGTGACGACTCCCTCATGTTATTTCAAATTACTTGGAAGCAACTGCATCCTTGAGCTTCTTGCCGACCTTGAAGGTAGCAGCGCGGGAAGCGGGAATGCTGATCTCTTCCTTGGTCTGGATGTTGCGGCCGATGCGGGCGCAGCGCTCCTTGACCTCGAAAGCACCGAAGCCGACGATCTGGACCTTGTCGCCCTCGACGAGCTTCTCGGTGATAATGTCGAAAACAGCGTCGACTGCCTTCTCGCAGTCAGCCTTCTTGAGACCGGTGTTGCCGGCTACAGCTGCAATAAGTTCAGCTTTATTCATACCTAAATCCTCCAAAATTTGCCTGCGGCTTCTCCCGCCGCGTATAATATTTTCTGAGCCTGTATAAACAGTTTACTCACTTATTCAACGCTTTCCGCAAGGCGGACAGCGATAGAGACTGTACCATAAATCGCTGAGATAATCAAGCCTTTTTTTCAATTTTTTCAGCTCATTTTGAGAATTTTTGCGATTTTTTTACCGCCGGGGATAAGCTCGAGATCTTCGGCACTTATCGTCTTTAAAACGAGGGTCAAAACAACGTATATAACCACCGCTATAACGATGGATACACACATGGAAACAAACATCATGAGCCTTCCGGAGCCGAGAAGCTTTGACAAAAGCCCGTATACAGCCCATGCGCCCGCGCCCATAACGAGGCTTGCGATGCCCGGCTTGAAGACTATCCTCGAGATGCGGGGGCTTCTGAGAAGGAGCTTGCTCATGAAGAGAAAGTCCATCGTGACCATGACGATATAGCTGACGAGAGTGCCTATCGGGGCACCGTAGATGTTGATCTTCGGGTTCGCAACGAGCACCCAGTTGACGGCGATCTTTACAACGCCGCCCGTGATGAGCGTGACCATCGTATACTTCTCCTTGCCGGAGGACTGCAAAACGGCGTTTTCAAGCAGCAGCAGGCATACGAAGATGCTCGCAACGCCCATGATGGCGAGGAGCGCGGGGCCTGCCTCGTGGCTGCCGGGATAGAACACCTGCATTATCGGCGCGCTCATAACGGCGAGGCCTATACCCATAGGCATTGAGATGACGGCGGCGATACGCATGGAGTCCTCGCTTATTTTGGCGGCCGTCTTGCGCTTTCCGACGGAGATCGCGCCGGAGATCGCGGGGACGATGGAGATCGTGAGCGGAGTGATGAGAGCGGCGGGGAGATTGAAGAAGTTCTGCGCCTTGCCGTACACACCGTAGAGTATCTTGGCCTGCTTGTAGGTGAAGCCCGCGGCTGTCTGAAGCCTGTTCATGCAGAGCTTCGAGTCAACGGAGTTGAGTATCGCGAGAATGCACGCGCCGAACGCTATAGGAGCGCCGATGGAGAGAATGTTCTTGACGATAGTGGCCGCGGAATCGACCTTATCGTCATCATCGGGCGTGTCGGTGGGGGAGACGCCGCCCGTATACGAGGCAGACAGCTCCGCGTAGTGCGTGCGCTTGTACCATATCATATACGCGAGGGACACTATCGAGCCGACCGTCACGCCGAGCATAGCGCCCGCGGAGCCCTTGGGTCTGCCGAGGCCGGATTTTATTACGACCGTGGAGATGATGAGACCCGCGATGACCTTGAACAGCACCTCGAGCACCTCGTCGACCGTCGTGGGGATCATGTTGCCGTTGCCCTGACAGTAGCCTCTGTAGGCGGAGACGATGCACACGAGCAGTATGGCGGGGCTCATGGCTCTGATGCTTGCGGCGGCATCGGGGTTTTCCAGATACGTCGCCGCGAGCCAATCGGGGAAGCAGAACATTATGAGCGCGAACACAACGCCCACCACGGTGAACGTTCTCAGCGCGACATGAAACGTCTTCTCCTCCTGACGGGCGCGGCCGTTGGCATCCGCCTCAGCGACAAGCCGGGACAGTGCCACGGGGAGGCCGGCAGTCGCGAGGGTGAAGAAGATGTTGTATATGCTGTACGCACTTATGAACATCGAGTAGCCCTCGTCGCCGAGGATATTGCCGAGCGGTATCTTATAGATGGCGCCGAGCACCTTCATGATGATAACGCCCGCCGTCAGAATAGCGGCACCGTGTATATAGTTTTGCCCTTTGGTCTTGGCCATATACTAAACCTCCGATTAAATCAGGGAACTGTCAGCATTAAGCTTTTTTATTATACACCGCGCCGAGCGATTAATCAAGCTTCGTCAGCCCCGCCGAGAATGTGGCGCGCAACGTATACGCCGCTTGCGGAGGCGTGGGACAGAGAGTGCGTCACGCCGGAGCCGTCGCCGATGACGTAGAGCCCCTTGTGCCTGGTCTGCAGATCGTCATCGATCTCGACCTCCATGTTGTAGAACTTGACCTCAACGCCGTAGAGGAGGGTATCGTCATTCGCGGTGCCCGGGGCAATCTTGTCGAGCGCGTAGATCATCTCGATGATGCCGTCGAGTATACGCTTGGGGATGACGAGGCTGAGGTCGCCGGGGGTGGCGGTGAGCGTGGGGCGGACGTAGCCCTCGGCTATACGCGTCTCGGTGGAGCGCCTGCCGCGGACAAGGTCGCCGAAGCGCTGCACCATAACGCCGCCGCCGAGCATGTTGGAAAGGCGGGCGATGGACTCGCC
>DCGN01000021.1 GCA_002315275.1 Clostridiales bacterium UBA1777 | reverse complement strand
AGATAGATGGTCGTTTAAGACAGAACCCGGCTTACAGACCGGCTCACACATTAATTATCTGCGAGAGATATCCCGCAGATTTTTTCTTTCTCGTTATATCTCGTTAAGATAATTTGTGCGTTGACATTATATCCGCGAGATATTATAATTGCATTAAGGAATAATTTATCGGGAAAGGAGCGGCATTATGGAGCGGACATATTTCTGCATAGACATGAAGACCTTCTATGCTTCCGTTGAGTGCGCCGAGCGCGGGCTGAATCCGTTTGAGACAAATCTTGTCGTCGCGGACAAGTCACGCGGCAAGGGCGCTATTTGCCTCGCTGTATCTCCGAAGCTTAAGGCGCAGGGCGTAAAAAACAGATGCCGCCTTTTTCAGATCCCTCCGAACATTGAATATATAGACGCGCTTCCCCGGATGAAGCTCTATATAGACTATGCTGCCGATATTTACGCTATCTATCTGCGCTTCTTCTCCCCTGCCGATATCCATGTATATTCCATCGATGAGTGCTTTATCGATGCGACCGACTACCTGAAGGCCTATGAGATGAGCCCGAAGGAGCTCGCCGTCAAGCTTATGAAGCTCATTGAGCAGGAGCTTCATATCCCATCGACAGCCGGAATAGGCACAAATCTGTTTCTCGCGAAGATAGCTCTCGATATAACCGCCAAGCATGCAAAAGATCATATCGGCATTCTCGACCGGGCAGCCTTCTGCGAGACGCTGTGGTACCATCGCCCCATAACAGACTTCTGGCAGATAGCCTCGGGTACTGCGGCGCGTCTTGCAAAATACGGAATATACGATCTGCACGGTGTGACAGAGATTGATCCCGCGATACTGTACAAGGAGTTCGGGAAGGATGCGGAGCTGCTTATCGACCACGCCTGGGGGCGCGAAACCTGCCTTATGGAGGATATAAAGAATTACCGCGGCAAAACAAGCTCCGTCTCGTTTTCTCAGATACTCCCGAGAGACTACAGCATAGATGAGGCGCGTACCATCGTAAAGGAGATGACGCTCAACGGTTGTCAGGAGCTGATGAGGCGCCATGTAATAACCTCTGCAGTATGGATAGGTATCGGCTATTCCAAGGACGCTCTGCCTATGGCAAAGGGTCACAAAAGGCTTATATCCGCCACCTCATCCTACAGCAGGATATCCCCCGTTACGCTCGAGCTGTTCGATTCGCTTGCCGATACCGGAGTTCCTATAAGGAGGCTCGGTATAGTGTTCGAAAACACCTGCGACGAGGGCTGCGAGGGCTATGATCTGTTTACCGACTTTGATGCCGCTGAAAAAGAGCACGCGAGAGAAGCTGCGGTTCTGAGTCTGTCAAAAAAATACGGAAAAAATGCCGTTCTCCGCGGAACGAGCCTTCTCCCGGAGGCTACCCAGCGGGAACGCAACGGAATGATAGGAGGCCACAGAGCAGGTTATGATGACCCGTCAGGAAAGAGCCAAGCAGTTTTGCCCGTTTGATGCCATGAAAGGCCTTCAGGAGGCCCTCAGAGACCGCGAGGAGCGATTTCTGCGTGTTGACAAGCACGATGTATCCGATGAAGCCGCAGAGCGAAATTCGGCCGTTTTGGCCGTTCTGAGGAAGGGCATGCGTGTGCGGATAGACGGCTATATAGATTTTCACGAGGTAACGCTGATTGCAGCCGTAACGGAGTTTGAGCCGGCCTTCCGCTACCTCTCTGCCGACGGAAGGCGGATACCGTTTGACGATATCTATTCTATCAGAATAATCGAAAAATAAAGCAGAGAGCACTTTTCGATATCCGCGAGTGTTCTCTGCTTTATTAAATTCAGTTTCCGTTTTCAACGGCTCTGGACATACGGACGTTTCTGTATGCAATGTTGATAGCCGCGCCGCAAAGGATCACAATACAGCTGATGTAAAGCCAAAGCATAAGCAGTATCAAAGCGGCAAGCGAACCGTAAACAAGAGGATATCTGACGGACGCGCCTATGAAACGCGAGAAAATGAAGCCTACACCCGCAAGCGCGAGAGACGCAACGACAGCTCCGGGAAGAGTAGTATAATGATCTGCCCTGCGCTTTGACATCTCAAAAAGTCCTATCATGATAGCCACGTCAATGCCGGCCATAAGAATAAACCTTGTTATACCCCACGAATCGCTCACGGTGATAAAGGGGAACCAGTTGTTAATGTTGTTGATTATTCTGTCCTCACCGAGAATAAGCAGAATGCTTATATATATCGCAACAACAAATGCGACCGAAAAAATAACGCTTGCGCCGATAAACGGAAGGCCTTTAAATCTTTGCCCTCCCTGCATATCGCCGATAGTGAGCTGAACGGATCTGATAGCGGCGGAGGACGTGGTAAGCATGAGGATAATACTCGCTATCATCATCGCCTGATTATTATTCTCCGAAACATACAGAAGAAACTCGCCTATCGCCTCATACGACTCATAGGCCATAACATCCTTGGAAATATTGAGGAGCTGAAGCGCTCGGTCATAATTGTTGCCGAGAAGAGTATACAGGCAAATGATAAGAGGGAAAAACGTCATCGTGAGGTAATAAGAAAGGGCAGCCGCACCTCGCGTGAGACGTTTCTCTGCAAATATCTTTATGAATTCTTTTGAGAAATGCAGCGGTCTTTTTATCATGTCATTAATGAAGCCCTTTAAGACAATAATTTTAAAGTCATTATAATACTTTTATATGTGTAATGTCAAAGTATAAATTCCAAACATATAAAAAACTCCGGAACAAATTATGATCACGGAAGGGCTTTGAAGGTTTTGAAATATTCTTTTCCGCCTATACACCATAAAAAAACGCAGGAATACCGGATTTGCATTCCTGCGTTTGTAAACGA
This sequence comes from Clostridiales bacterium UBA1777, assembly GCA_002315275.1. GTDB lineage: Bacteria > Bacillota > Clostridia > Oscillospirales > Oscillospiraceae > Limivicinus. The sequence goes on along the minus strand of DCGN01000021.1, from coordinate 848 downwards.
AGTATTACTGTTTTTTAATTACTTAGCATTGAAGATGCTGAAGATATCATCAAACGGATCCTTTGCGGGAGCAGCTGCCTTTGCTTCAGCTGCAGCGGGAGCTGCCTGAGCAGCCTTCTCGGATGCGTTGGTGAACAGACCGCCGACATCCAGCGCGGAAACGGGCTTTGCCGCAGCTGCAGCAGTGGTTCCCATGGCTGCTGCCTGCTTCTCCTCGAAGCCGGTCGCAATAACGGTAACTCTGATCTCGTCCTGCAGAGTCTCATCAAAGGATGCGCCGAAGATGATGTTTGCATCGGGATGAGCTGCTTCCTGAACGAGGTTAGCTGCTGCCTCGACATCCTCAAGACCCATATCCTCAGAACCGGTGATATTGATGAGAACGCCGTGTGCACCGTTGATGGAGGTCTCCATAAGCGGGCTTGCAACGGCCATACGAGCCGCATCCTCAGCCTTGCCCTTGCCTGCTGCATGGCCGACACCCATGTGAGCAAAGCCTGCGTCCTTCATGATGCAGGTAACATCGGCGAAGTCAAGGTTAATGAAGCCGGTGTTCTTAATGAGGTCGGAGATGCTGGTGACAGCCTGACGAAGGACATCGTCCGCAATCTCAAAAGCGTTTGCAAGAGTAATCTTCTGATCGGTCGCAAACTTAAGTCTGTCATTGGGGATGATAAGGAGAGAGTCGACCTTGCCGAGAAGCTCCTTGATGCCTGCATTAGCCTGATCCATGCGGCGCTTACCCTCGAACTTAAAGGGCTTGGTGACAACGCCGACGGTGAGCATTCCTGCTTCACGCGCTATATCGGCAACAACGGGAGCTGCGCCGGTGCCGGTGCCGCCGCCCA
>DCGN01000056.1:198-4254 GCA_002315275.1 Clostridiales bacterium UBA1777 | reverse complement strand
CGCTACCTCCACCTTGGCAAGGTGGCGCTCTACCGGATGAGCTAAGGCCGCATCTTGGCGCTATCAAAGCGACAACGCCAATTATAATATCACTTTTTCAGTTTTTGTCAAGTATTATTTTCATCTATTTCCGTCGTCACTTCCGTCCATACCGGACGGTAGGTCAGACTTCCGTCACATGAAGGGTAAGCGCTCATATCCCAGCGATAGTCAGACCACATTTTCTCGTCATTGAGCAGGAAGCCCGAGGCAACTCCGTTCATGATGCAATCCGACACGTCAACATGATAATACTCTCCGTCAATACAGATCATGTTCCAATAGTATTTCTGCCACGCCCTCTGTCCGGACACCACCTTGCATTCTATTCCGGCTTTTTTGCAAAGCTCTGTATATGCAAGGGCAAGCCCTTCGCTGCTCGCCGCGCCATCAAGAAGGGCGCTGAACGCGGTATTGCAATTCGTGTCGGTCGTATATGTGCAGTTTTCAACAAGATATTCGCAGGCCTTCAGCGCCTTTTCAGAGTCGGAATACTGCTTCAGCTCCGTGCTGTTCCATATCTCCAGCTGCTCGAGTGCCTCGCGCTTGCTCGCTGCCTCTTCTGCATCATAGCCGTAGACAAACGTAATATCATACAGCCTTTGCATGCCGCTGCCTCTGTATATGTTCACGGTTACCCAAGGAGAACGCAGGGCGCAGGTGGGATTCTCGTAATAAACATCCGCAACAAGATTTTCCATGCTGTCTGCCGTGTATGACGAGTACTGCGCCAGCACAACGATTCTCTGCGTACATGCCCTTATACTGTCGAGGATAATCTCCTCAAGCCCGCTCGTATAGGTAAGCTTGACAATATCTTCAACCGGCACGGTGGATTCTGCGTACTTGACCGTTATCCTCGCCTCATAATAGGTGACTATCTTGGAAAGCTCATAGGAGATATTCTCCACGCAATAGGCGCAGAGCGCGTCCTGCGTTCTGACCTGCCAGCAGGTGCTTGCAAGATCATCCTTTATATTGCCGTCATACGCATCGCTGAAAACCACGGTTCCGTCCGTCTTGCCGCTCCTTACGAGCTCAAGCAAAGCGGTTTTCAGTCTTGAGTAGTTCGACACAGATATCTTATCCTGAGGCTCCGTGCTCTCTACCGCAGGGGTCGGGAGCGCATACTCCTCTATTGAGACATATTCCTTATCAAACAGGCTCCCGCAGCCCGACAGCGACAGCACCGTCAGACACGCGAGGAATACCGCAACCGCTCTTTTCATCATTTCACCTCTGCGATGTTCTGAAAACCGTTTCCGAAAACGTTCTTTGCGTCGGACACTATAAAGAAAGCCTGATTATCCACAGATCTGACGAGGCGCTTTATTTCGCCGAGCTGGCCCTTTTTGACCACGCACAGAATGATCTTCTTGGGCTTATTTGAGAATCCGCCCTCGCCCTCGAGAACCGTTACTCCGCGGTGCAGATGCCCCGTGAGGATATCATGGATTATCTCCGTGCTGTGTTCGCTGATGATATAGCACAGAAACGCGTTATCCATACCGTACAGCACAAGGTCTGTCACGCGGGAAACGACAAACATTGCTATGAGAGAATACATCGCGCTCTCATACTTGCCGAGAACTATCGCATATGCCGCGATAATGACACAGTCAAGCATCAGAATGATAGTGCCGAAGTTTATCTGCGGGAGTTTCCTCCTGAGGAATTTTGCGATGATATCTACTCCGCCGGTAGTCGCGCCGGCATAATACACTATGCCGAGACCGGCTCCCTTTATCACGCCGCCAATTATCGACGCAAGCATCGGGTCAGCCGTCGCCTGAAAACCTATCAAGGCAAAAACGTCGACCACTACGGAGCTGAGCGTCATGCCGACGAGCGAGCCGACGAGGAAATTCGTGCCGAACGATCTCCATGCCACGAGAAACAGCGGGATGTTCAGAATGATATTCATCATGCCGACAGGCACGCCCGTGAATCTGTTGATTATCATGGCAATACCCGTTACACCGCCGGACACTATATCATTCGGGAACATGAAAAACTGAAATCCGATGCCGTACACAAGGCATCCCACGGTCACGGCGAAGTATTTGATGATCTGCTTCAGCGTGCCCTTCGGATGCAAAAGATCAACCTTCCCCATAGCAAGCCTCCATGCCGTATATTATCAGTCGAGCAGAGATATCTGCTCTTCTCCCCTGTCCTCCTGCTTGAGCAGCGCGCCCGCCGCGGGAATTGATCTCACGCGATATCTGGAAACATTCTTAATATCCGTATTGCCGAGCGCGACTGCTCTCGCGACAGTTCTCTTTGCCTTGAGCGAAATAACGCCTACGCCCTGAGTAGTTCTGCTCGTTTTCTGCTGAAGCAGCGTAGTATTGAAAACCACAACGCGGTCATCCGATGAGTAGACGGCTATATCCGTCTCATCGCCGATGAGTATCACGGCCTTTACCGGGCTCTTGTCCGAGAAGGCATTTACAAGGCGCTTACGGTTCGTCTTCGTCTCATAAGCGGAGAGGTTTATCCTTGCGGCCTTGCCGTTTTCAAAGATGAGGAGCAGATCCTTTTTGTAATCCTCCGCGTCAATCATCGCGATGACAGCCTCGCCGTCATCCATCTGGAGCTTCGTCGGCAGGTATATGCCGAGTGCCGATGCCTTTGTATCCTCAAAATCCGCGGCCTTGGCCTTGTATATCTGCTGCTTATCCGTGAGGAACAGAAGATCGTGCGCGTTGGAGGACTCAAAGCTCGTCATGAGCGCATCGCCGTCTTTATACTTCTGGTCGCTGCTCATTCTGAGGGACTGGTCGTTGATCTTCTTAAAGTACCCGCTCTCGGAGAGGAAGAGAGTAACGTGATAGTCATCTATCTGCCGGTCTTCGCTGAACTCCTCCACCTCGTCCGCATAGACGATAGCGGTCTTTCTCGGAGTCTCAAAGCGCTTGTTGATCTCTGTAAGCTCCTTGACGATGATGCCCTTGAGCTTTCTCGTGCTTCCGAGGATGCTCTCGAGCTCCTCGATAGCCTTTTCAAGGTCATCAGTCTCGGCGGTGCGCTTGAGGATATATTCGCGGTTGATATTTCTGAGCTTTATCTCTGCCACGAACTCCGCCTGGATCTGATCGATGCCGAAGCCCATCATCAGGTTCGGCACGACATCGGACTCAAGCTCTGTCTCGCGGATGATCGCGATAGCTCTGTCTATATCAAGCAGTATCTTCTTCAGGCCCTTGAGCAGATGAAGCTTGTCCTTCTTCTTGGCGAGATCATAGTACACACGGCGCTTCACGCATTCAAGGCGCCACGCAGTCCACTCCTCCAAAATCTCGCCTACGCCCATGACTCTCGGGCTGCCGCCGATAAGAATATTGAAGTTGCACGGGAAGGCGTCCTGCAGAGTGGTCATCTTGTAAAGCTTCTGCATGAGCTTTTCGGGGTCTGTGCCGCGCTTTAGGTCTATTGCGAGCTTGAGACCGGAAAGATCCGTCTCGTCGCGCATATCGTTTATTTCTCGAATCTTTCCGAGCTTGACGAGCTCTGCGACCTTGTCGATTATCGCCTCGCTCGTGGTGGTGTACGGTATCTCATACACCTCGATGATATTCTCGGATGCAACGTAGCGCCACTTTGCTCTTATCTTGAATGAGCCGCGGCCTGTCCTATATATATTCTCCATCTCTCCGCGGTCATAGATTATCTCTCCGCCCGTTGAGAAGTCGGGTGCGGGCATCGTGGACAGCAGGTCGTGCTCCGGATCCTTGATAAAGTTTATAGCCGTCTCGCAGACCTCGTTGAGGTTGAAGCCGCATATCATGCTCGCCATGCCGACCGCTATACCGGAATTTTCGGAGACAAGGATGTTCGGGAACGAGGTCGGGAGAAGCGTGGGCTCCTTCTGGCTGCCGTCATAGTTATCAACGAAATCCACGGTATCCTTGTCGATATCGCGGAATATCTCTCCGCATATATCGGAAAGCTTTGCCTCTGTATAACGCGAGGCGGCATATGCCATATCACGGGAATAGACCTTGCCGAAGTTGC
>DCGN01000056.1:0-129 GCA_002315275.1 Clostridiales bacterium UBA1777 | reverse complement strand
AAAGGCGCACCATCGTCTCATATATGGCGGCATCGCCGTGCGGGTTGAGCTGCATCGTCTGGCCGACGATATTGGCGCTCTTGATGCGCTTTCCGTTCAGAAGGCCCATCTTATACATCGTATAGAGGA
>DCGN01000015.1:19646-20123 GCA_002315275.1 Clostridiales bacterium UBA1777 | reverse complement strand
CGGCGGTTCCGGTCAGTTCGGTGACGTTTGGGTCCGCTTTGAGCCCCAGGAAGAGCAGGACGACATGATCTTCGCCGAGGAAGTCTTCGGCGGCTCCGTCCCCAAGAACTTCTTCCCCTCCGTTGAAAAGGGTCTGCGCAACGCTGTTGTCAAGGGCGTTCTCGCCGGCTATCCTCTCGTCGGCCTCAAGGCCACTCTGTACGATGGCTCCTACCACCCCGTTGACTCTAACGATATGGCATTCCAGACTGCAGCCCGCCTCGCTTACCAGGACGGTATCCCCAAGGCAAAGCCCACCATCCTCGAGCCTATCGGCCAGCTGTTCGTCACCATTCCCGACGAGTATCAGGGCGCTATCATCGGCGACATCAACTCCAAGCGCCGCGGCACCATGATGGGCTCCATGCCTGCTGACGAAGGTATGACCACCATCGAGGCTGAGGTTCCCATGGCCGAGATGACCACCTACACCATCGA
>DCGN01000015.1:1615-19620 GCA_002315275.1 Clostridiales bacterium UBA1777 | reverse complement strand
CGCTCCATGACTCAGGGCGCCGGCTCCTTCACCTGCAAGTTCACTCGCTACGAAGAAGCTCCCGGCAACGTCCAGCAGAAGGTCATCGAGGAAGCCAAGGCTCTCGCAGAAGCAGAAAACTGATATTGAATTAAAAACGGCGGGGTTAACTACTCCGCCGTTTTCATAAAGATTAATGCTATGTTCAAGAAACTTCTTAATCTGAAAAAGTTCATATGGATAGCTGCCTCGGCTGTCTGCCTGCTGGCTCTGTTTATCGGCTTCCTTTTTGCCGCCATAGCTCCGTACGGCGCTAACAAGCCCAAAAGCAAGCCTACGGTCACTCTCGGCTCTGCCGCTGTTTCCGAGAAGAAGGATAAGAAGGCCGACAAGCAGACCGATGATGCCGCTTCCGAGGAGTATTCGGGAGAGGTAATAACGGGAGAAACCGTTCAGGTCAATGCCGGCAGCGTCAAGCTGCTTGAGGAGACGGCCGATGCAGGGCAGGAGTATATCGATTCTCTCACCTTCCTTTGCGACAGCTGCATGATAGGCCTAAGAGATTACGGCCTTCTCACGGGCGGCTCGGCAAACAAGCAGGTGCTCGGCACCTCGTCCGGCTCGCTGATGGTGAACAGCCTCAGCACGGCGCTCGTTGTCAATCCGAGCGACAAGTCTGAGCTGACAGTCAGTCAGGCCATGATGGTGCTCAAGCCGGAGATACTCGTTATCATGGTCGGAAGCGATGGACTCAGCTCTGCCGATGAGACGCAGTTCAAGACCTCATATAAGGCCATGCTCTCAACAGTTCAGGCCGCGAGCAAGGATACGAAGATAGTCTGTTGCTCCGTTCTCCCCGTTATCGCCGATTACTCCGGTATTGACGGGCTCAACGTCACGATCACTTCCGAGGCCTGCGAGTGGATAAAGGACATCTGCGGTGAGCTGGGGCTTTATTACTGCGATACGCGTCAAGCCGTCAAGAACGATTCCGGCATACTCTCCAATCAGTTTGCGGGAAGCAACGGCAAAACGATGAACACGCAGGGTATAGAGCAGATCCTTCAATACCTCCGCACGCACGCGCTCACCTGATAAAACGCATAATATTACCGCCGAAGCATTTTCGTTTCGGCGGCTTTTTTATTTCTTATCGACCTTGTTCTTGCCCTTTCCCTTGAGCTTTCTGCTCAGCCAGTCCATAACAAGAAACGCACATACTCCTCCGGCTATGTACTCAACGTACGTCCACACATTCGACGAGTTCCCCGCCGTGCCCCCGTCCGCGAAAGCGCAGGCACAAAAGCACACAAGCACGCTCAAAACGGCAACTATCGAGACTGTCATTTTAAAAGTTTTCATATATCTGCTCCTCGGTTATATAAGTCCTCTGCTTTTCAGCACTTTGTTTACTGTGTTCAGAACGCGCTTTTTATCTCCGCTCCAAAGCGGCGCGATCAGAAGCTTTTTGGGGCCGTCCCCCGTTAATCTGTGGATCACCACGTTATCGGGGATAAGCTCCACACAGTCCGCCACAAGGTCGGCGTATTCGTCAAGCTCCGGCAGCGTAAATTTACCCGCCTTATAGTCCTTTACGAGATCCGTACCCTCGAGCACATGGAGAAGCTGAAGCTTGATTCCGCCCGTTCCCGCGTTCACGGCATGGCGCACGGTCTCAAAAGCATATCCGCCCTCGCCTCTCCCGGCAGGTACAATATTATATGCGTTACGACGTGAACACCTATTGCGTTGAGCTTTTTTACGGCGCTGTCGTATACCTCGGTTCTGTACCCTCTTCGGATATACTCCGCCGTGGTGTCATTCGCTGTCTGCAGTCCCAGCTCGACCCACACGGGTTTTATCGCGTTTATCTCGGCTAAAAGCGCAAGCACCTCATCGCCGAGGCAATCCGGTCTTGTAGCTATCGAAATGCACACGATATCTTCGGCTTTTATCGCCTCAAAGAAGAGCTCTCTGAGCCGATCTGCCGGGGTATACGTATTCGTAAATGCCTGAAAGTATGCAATGAAGCTGTGCCCGCTGTACTTGGGGCGCACTCTTTTTTTCGCTTCCTCAAGCTGCTCTGCGATATCCGTGCGCCTTTGCGCCGCGAAATCACCCGAGCCTCCCGCGGAGCAAAAGATACAGCCGTGCGTATCCACCGTGCCGTCTCTGTTCGGACAGGTGAACCCCCCATCAAGACTCAGCCGATACGCCTTCTCTCCGAACCGCTCCCTGCAGTAATCCGATACCGTTACCACAGAATATCGATATCGACGCAGCCGTTGATTCCGTTTACGAAGCCGCTGTCCGTCATCTGCCAGATGTCATAGTGGTTTGCAAAGCTCTTCGGCTTGTAGCCCGTCTCGGTATAGCTTGCGAGCCATACCGTATAGTTCGCGAACTGATCCATATAGATATTATGGGTCATATAGCTCTGCCCCGAGTAATAGCCCGCTCTGTAGCCGCTGTTTTCCACGGTGGTGCAGAATGCGCGGATTATCTCGTTGCGCATATCGTTGTTAATCCAGTCCGCTCTGGCGTTCGGGTAAATACCGGAGTACTCCATGTCTATAAATATCGGCATTTCGAGGGACATACCGCCGAGGCGCTCCAACACAAGGCTCGCCTCTTCGACTGCCTCGTTCGTATTTATCGCCATCGAGTAGAAGTATACGCCGACGTTTACGCCCGCGGCCTTTGCCTGCCTTATATTGTCGGCAAACTTCACGTCATCATACAGTGCACCGGGGTTATACCAGCTCCGCCCGCCTATGCGGATTATCGCAAAGTCTATACCGGCGCTCTTTACCATGCCCCAGTTGATATCGTGGTTGAAGGACGACACGTCCACACCTACAGCGCTTGCTCTGACACCGTCAGTATCAAAGTAATACATCTTGCCGCCGATGCTCTTCAGCCCCGTTACGGGGTTTCCGTTAGCATCGTAGTAATATATCCTGCCTTCTATCGTGACCCAGCCCGTTGTGACCTGCTGCTGTTCTATTATAGGCTCGGCGCTGATAACAAATATGCCGTTCGGAGTATTATCCGCATTGAAAAGCGAAACATAGTCGGACGATTCCTCAACGGTATATGTGTCCGCCGGAACGGTCTCATCGGGAAGCGTATCACCGACGGTGCCGTCAGCATAGAACACCTTGATCACTCTGCGAAGCCCGTAGGCCAGCTTGCCGTTTTCCTCTATCGGATAAACGTCGCTCTCTTCGGAAGTGTCGGCAAGCAGAAGAGCGCCGTTAGGGCCGGTTGAATACGTATAGTTATAGGTTTGGTTGCCGTTTTCATCAAGCACATGGACGTCAATAAGGCTCAGCTCGATCGTCTCCTGCGGCTCTCTCACCTCTTCCGCGAAGAAGGTAGGCTCAGCTTCCTTTTCCTCTGTCTGCTCAGCCACCTCGTCTGACGTCTTTATCTCCTGCTGCTCGGAGATGTTTTCTATCACCGTGTAAGCGATCTTGCCCTTCACGGCGCAGTTGACCGGCTTGACTATAACGAAGCCCTCTTTTTCCTCAAAGGTGATGCTGTAGTTGCCCTCCTCGAGCTCAACTATATAGCACGAGCCGTCCTCCTCGGTGTAGAACCTGCATATCTCACCGTCCGGGTACTCTATACATAGATTGAAAACCTCATGCAGTGCGTTGCCGTCTCCGTCACACACCTGAACATACATATCGTTCTCGGAAGACTTTACGCGGAGCGTGCAGACAACATCCGTGGCTTTCTTTTTCGGTTTTTCGGTTTCTTTGGGCTTATCTGTAGGCGCTGCGGACGGACTCGCCGTCTGAACAACGGTATTTTCGGGCATTTCGGCCGCAAGGACAGAATCCGGAGCGATAACATTGGTCTCAATGCTTATTGCCGGGACGATCAGCAGCGCCGCTATCGCGAGCAGCGCAACGCACGGCAGACCGATAAAAATTATCTTCAGCTGCGGATTTCGCGCCACTATTCTTTTTAGTCTTTTAAGCCATGCCTTCATAGCAAATCTCCTGCCGAAATGATTACCTCAGCGTAAAGCTGAATGCCGCCGTGGGCAGCACCCATACCAGCGCCCATATTGCGAGGAAGCCTACCCCCACATGGCCTGCGCCGAGGAACTTGATAAGTACAACAAAAACTCCGATAACTGCGCTCAGCGCGGCAAGCCAAACACCCGCCTTGATCTTAACGTACATGCTTCTGCCCGTATCCGCCATACGCGTGAGCGGGCCGAGGCCTTCTCTGCAGACAAGTGCGGTTATCTTGCTGTCACGCCCCATATCGGGCTCGGATATTTTAAATCTGTCCGGGTACGTCGGGAAATCGTAACCGTCGGTTGCGATGTCAAAGCTGTTTTTGAGCATTGCCGGAGTAATGTTGAAATCTCTTATTGCGAATACCGGGTGGCGGTTTGAACGGACGAGCTCAACAAGCGCCTCGCGCACCTTCGGCTCCGCCGTATAATTCACATTGAAAATGCCGTACAGTATGCCGTTTATCGCGAGAAGCACCGTCTTCTCTCCGACGAGTCTGAACGGTACCTTGACGTTCATAAGGCGCATGACATCGCTGTTGCCGCAAAGGACTATATTGCCCTCAATGGCAGCCTGAATTCCGCCGGACGGCATGTACTTCACATTGTCGAGCTGCACAACGTCAAGATCACGCTTTTTCATCAGCTCCGCAAACGGCTTTGCAAGGCATGAGCCCGACTCGATTATAACAGAGCCCGCATACGCAACAACGACATCCGGGTCATACTGCGCAAAAATTCTCATTTCGCCGAGCTCGACCGTTCCGTCCGGAAAAACATCTCTGTCTGTTACGATGATGCTCTTGCTTTGGCCGATATCGCATAGGCCCGACCAGCCCGCTATTGCGGCACCGCTTGAGAAAATGCTGTGTGTGCCTGCAAAATACGGCATGGCAAAGCTCAGGAGCGCACCGAGCGGCGCGGAAACGATAAGGAATACGGACAGGACATATATAAAGTCCTTCATATCCTTTTTCACGGCGACGGCTATCAGCGCAAACAGCAGGCTTGCCGCCGCGAGAGGAATGGACAGTCTTTCGAACACCGCCTCATCCGGGGACGCTTCCTCGCTGCGGTGGAGGAAGCCTCTTATAGTTCTGTCGGATTTCAGAAGCGTCACATCGCCGGTCTCGGAGTCAGCCTCTCCCGTGACGGCGTAGCACATTTTAGCTATCGCAGGAACCCTCAGAGCCTTTCTGTATGCCTTTGCGTTCAGATAGGATGACAGCAGCACGGCAAGCATCGAAAGCGACGAAAGCGCGCAAAGCGGCATATGCGCGGTTACACGGTTGCCCGCAACAAGGATCGCGTCAAGCGAGGTGATGAGGCACGCCAGAAGCGCAAGCATATCCGCACCGGGATGCCCGTCCGCCGTGCGGCGCATCGCGTTTGCCGCGACATCCGCAGAAAGCAGAAGTATCATAAGCTGGTTCGCGAGCATCAGCAAAGAAGCAACTCTTATATCGTTTATCATGCCGGTAACCGGCAGGCCGAACGTGACATAGCACATCACTATCAGCAGCACCGCGCTGATCCTTGTTCTCAGCCTGAGCGAAACGGATTCCTTGCCGTAGTACTTTGAAGCCTGTACTATGGGTATCTCCTTGCCGAGCTCCTCGTCCGAATCGTTCACCGTGGCAGTGCCGGTGCCCTTGCCGCGCACCTTATATATCACGCCCGTGGCAAGAGACGTCACATACTCTCTGAAGCTGCGCGGGAACTCATCCTCCGGAAAGTCATCCTCCGGCGGAAGCTCCTCCTGCTCCTCGGCCTCCGGCTCGGCGTTCTGTCTGGCTATGTCGTCAGACTGCATTTTCTCGATGGTTCTGTATTTTTTGAAAAGCCTTTTTGCCTTTCCTCTGAGGCCGGACTCGTCCTGCGGCTGCTCATCTGTCTGATCCGGCCAAAGCTCCTGAGAGGCCTCGGGCGCCTTGGGCGGCACATAGCTCTCATCCGCCTCAAGACCGATATCCTTGCCGCCGTAGCTCACGGAGTCCGTCTTCCTGCGGCGATCACCCATATAGAACCTGGAATCAAAGTCATCATCCACCGGGACGGCATTCTTGCTGATAAGGTCTATGTAATCAGCCTGCTTCCCGCGCTCGGTCTCATAGAGCTTGATGTTCTCTTCCTCAGCGGGCAGAGGGGTCTTGTTCTTCGGGGAATAAACCTTCGCGTCATAGCCGAGCTGCTCGGCATCGGTTTTCCAAAGAGGCTGTTTTTCCCCGCTCTGAGACGAGAATTCCGCAAGAATATCGTCAACGCTGAACGTATCGTCTTCGCGGCTATTTATTTTTTCAGTATCCAAATCCAAAAAATCCATGATTTTTCTCCGATTACTGATTATTTCTTTTGAAGATGCGAAAAAGCGGTTTATTTGCCGATGCGCTGCCTCAAGACCTCATACATGGTTATGGATGCTGCCGCAGATGCGTTGAGCGAATCGACCTGCCCTCTCATCGGAAGGCTGACGATAAAGTCACAGCTTTCGCGGACAAGGCGGCCCATTCCGTCACCCTCGGAACCGACGACGAGTGCAAGGCTGCCCGAAAAATCGGTATGCCAAAGATCGCTGCTGCCGTCGGCGGCGGTGCCGTATATCCAAACGCCTCTGTCCTTCAGCTCCTTGAGGCAGGCGGGAATATTCGGCACTCTGGCTATTGCCATATGCTCCGCCGCGCCCGCAGAGGCCTTATCCACTATAGCCGTGGCACCTGCGCTGCGTCTCTTCGGGATGATCACTCCGTGCGCGCCCGCGCACTCTGCGGAACGGATAACGGCGCCGAGGTTGTGGGGATCGCTTATCTCATCGCACACGATGATAAACGGTGGCTCTCCCTTCTCATCTGCCGCGGCAAAAATATCATCCACCGTGCAGTATTCTCTGACGGCGCAAACGGCGATAACGCCCTGATGAGCGTGAGTTGCACTCATGAAATCGAGCTTGCGTCTGTCGCATTCAACGACAACGATGCCCTTGTCTCTTGCCTTGGCCGCAATGTGGCCGAGGGTCTTGTCCACGTCACCCTTGTTGATGAATATCTTATCTATTGTGCGCCCTGCGCGAAGAGCCTCAATAACAGCGTTTCGGCCCTCTATTATCTCATTTTTAAGTTCTTTCTCGTCCATTACATACTTCTCCTATTATTTGTCTTACTATGATATCACAACATTATGTAAATTAAAAGCTTTTTTTCTGTTTACCGCAATTTTCCGCCACATTTTTACACCGCGGTGTACTACAATATACTTTACAATTTATTTATGGACTTTTCCGCTCAAAAAGGGTATATTTAAATAAATCAACATACTTTTCCATAGGAGCATTTCCGGATGAAGAAGCTGAATCATAAGATCAACATTTTCTGCTATAAGCACCCCGATTTCGGCATAGAAAATCTGATGATGTACGTTGCGATAGGCAGCGTTGTCATGTGGCTCATCGGCACCGTATCTCCCACACTCTATAATCTGCTCGCGTTCAACGCCGGGCTCATCCTTAAGGGGCAGATATGGCGCATCATAACCTTTATTTTTTTCCCCTCGGGCAGCGGGATATGGGCGCTTGTCGGCGCGTACTTCTATTACTTTATCGGTAAAACGCTTGAGTCCAATTGGGGCAAAGGCCGCTTCACGATATATTTCCTCACGGGCGTCGTGCTGACGGAACTGTTCGCCTTTATCTTCTACTTCATCACCGGCTACAGCATAACGATAACCGCGACGTATATCTATCTGTCAATGTTCTTCTCGTTTGCGGCGCTGTTTCCCGATATGCGCGTTTTGCTGTTCTTCATTATCCCGATCAAGATGAAGTGGCTCGCGATCGTGGATGCGGTCTTGTTCGTGTACGAGATCGTGACAACGTCATTTCCGCTCAACCTACTTCCCGTTGTCGCAATTCTGAACTTCTTTATCTTCTGCGGAGGCGAGCTTATGGACATGCTACGCATCAGCCGTCCCTCTTCAAACACCGTAAACTTCCGCAAGGAGTCCGCGCGCATACGCCGTGAGCAGCAGAGCAATCTATACCGCCATAAGTGCTCTGTCTGCGGCAGGACCGATGCCGATTACCCCAACCTTGAGTTCAGATACTGCTCCCGCTGCGCGGGCTACCATTGTTTCTGCGAGGATCATATTAACAGCCACGTTCATTTTACACAATGACGAAAACCGGCCGATACGTTTAGTATCGGCCGGCATTTTATGTTATTCAGTCCTTGCAGAAGCGCTGAAGCAGCGACTCCATGCTCATATCCAGCGCTTTGAGGAATCTCTCGCGTGTTATCTCGGGCGGGAGGCGCATTCCGTTATCGAGCCATTGTGAGATAAGCCCTATGACCTGATTCGAATAATACTCCACGCAGAATTCGAAATCCTCATGGTCAATATTCATACCCCTTGAAGCTATGACAGCAAAGCTCGTGATGCACTCCTTGAGCTTACGCTTGTAGAAGCGGAGCATATACGTCCTCGTGTTGGAGTTGTACACGCGCAGAGCGAACGCGCTGTTGTCACGCAGGTAATCGAAAAATACCATTACGTCGTCACGCCAATGCTCATAGACGACCTCCTTGGGGAGCACCCAGTTCGCATCCTCCTCAAATACCCACTCGAGCAGATCGTAAACATCATTGAAATGATAATAGAAGGTCTGTCTGTTCACGCCGCAGATGGATACTATATCCTTTATCGTTATCTTTTCAATAGGCTTTTCGGCAAGCAGCTCCTTAAGCGCCGCGCCGAGTGCTTCCTTAGTCGATGACATGAAAACACCTTCCTTCCACCCGATAATAATACCATATCGCTTGTATTTATGTAAAGATTTGAACGGAAAAAACTTAGATTAAATATACTTAAAAAGGCATATGCGAGCGCATATGCCTTTTATTGCTGAATGTTATCAGAATCCTCCGAAGCCCCACGGGAACATGCTCCAGCCCTGAGAGCTCTGGCCGTCCTGTCCGCCGTACTGATCGTACTGTCCACCGTACTGGTCGTACTGGTTTCCGTTCTGCTGTGTCTGCTCCTCAGCGGTCTGTGTGCTGTCGGCAGTGCTCTTCTTTTCGCCTATCGTGACAGAGATCTCGAGTACCTCGCCCTGACGGTAGACCTTGAGCCTGACGGTCTGCCCTATCTCGGCCTGCTTTACAATATCAACAAGCTCATCGCTCGTTGTGATCTCGGTTCCGTCGATCGCGGTGATGATATCGTTCTCCTTCAGGCCTGCCTTGGCAGCGGGGCCTCCCTCGGTGACGGACTTGACAGCGGCGCCCTCCGGAGTGCCGTAAGAAACGGCATCCTCGCTGACAGTCTGCACGGTAACGCCGATGTAAGGCTGGCTGACATAGCCCTTCTCGATGATAGACTCAATTACGGACTTGACATTGTCGATAGGAATTGCAAAGCCGATATTATCGATAGATGCGCTGCCGTAATCGGAGGAGTACTTTGCGTTGGTAATGCCGATGACCTCGCCGTACATATTGAACAGTGCGCCGCCGGAATTGCCGGAGTTGATAGCGCAGTCGGTCTGAATGAGCTTCATCGAAACGCCGCTCTCAACGGTGATGTCTCTGTTGAGTGCGCTAACGGCACCCTTAGTGAGAGAGAACGTCAGCTCTCCGAGAGGATTGCCGATCGCAACGACATCATCGCCGACGCTCATATCGCCCGAGTTGCCGAGGACAACGGGCTTCAGCCCCTGCGCATCGATTTTCAGGATTGCAATATCGTTGCTCTCATCATAGCCGACAACTACTGCATCATAGCCGGTTCCGTCATAGGTGCTGACGGTCACGGAGCTTGCATCCTCAATAACGTGGTGATTTGTGACGATGTAGCCGTCTTCAGAGATGATGAAGCCCGAGCCGGATGCCGCGGAGCTTGATGTGAAGCCCCAGTAGTTTGTTGTGATCTGGGTGGTTATGCCGACTGTTGAGCCGACGTTTGCCTCGTAAAGCTGAGAGGCCGTGAGCTCTTCGCCCTTTTTCACGGTCTTAGTATTTACCGCGGAAAGATCCTTTTCCGCTTCATACACTACCGTCTGCCCGTCATGCTGCGGATCTTCCTTTGAAGCAGCGCCGCTTATCAGCGCGAAGCCGCCGGCTCCGGCAAGACCTCCGAGAATCGCACAGCACAGCGCAAGAGCTGCCGTCTTTTTGCCTGACCAGCCTTTCTTCTGCTTCTTCGGCGGTGTCGTGTAAGGATTGCTGCCCGCCGGCTGATAGGTCGGGGTGTATCTGTAGGAATACTCTCCCGATTCGCTGAAGTTGGGGGTCGTGCTGTTTATATTGTCATTGTAATTTTCATAATTGTCGTTCATGGTTTTTACCTCCTGTTTTTCTTTTATGGCCACATTGTATCGCGTCAAGCTTAAACGAAGCTTAAAGCCTGACTGAATATGATGAATAGAATATGAACTTTTATTTTCAGCTTCAATTAAGCCTGCAGTTGTATTATACTACTATAAGGAGCGTGATTCCATGAAAATTCTTATAGTTGAGGATGAAAAATTGCTTGCCCAGTCAATTAAGACCATCCTTGAGAGCAAGGGATTCGATGTTGAGGTCGCATATGACGGGGAAGCCGGCGCCGACTATGCCGAGCTCGGCGTGTACGACCTGCTTATTCTCGATGTGATGATGCCGAAGCTGAACGGATACCAGCTTGCGCGCCATGTCAGATCTATCCGCTGCTCTACTCCTATATTAATGTTAACGGCAAAATCCGGTCTTGAGGACAGGATAGAGGGCTTAAATGCCGGTGCCGACTACTATCTTACGAAGCCCTTTGATATGAGAGAGCTTCTCGCCTGCATAAACGCGCTTCTTCGCAGGCAGGGCAATCAGGTGGATGAGATGACCTTCGGCAACACGAGCCTTGATATGACTTCTTCCACTCTGATATGCGGCGAAAACCGCGTCCGCCTCTCTGCAAGGGAATATGATGTGATGCGGCTTTTGATGCAGTCTCCGAGCCGGAATCTCTCCAAGGAAGTTATCCTCGCGCGCGTCTGGGGGTATGACTCCAACGCAGTCGAGAACCACGTTGAGGTCTACATAGGCTTTCTGAGAAAGAAGCTCGAAAGCATAGGGTCTAATATAAGGATCGAGACGATACGCCGTCTCGGCTATCATCTGGAGGCGGACAGCTGATGATAAAAAAGCTAAGGCTTAAGTTCATATGCGTTAACATGCTGACCGTGGTCATAATACTCGGGATCATCTTCGGCCTGCTGCTGCACTTTATGCGCTCAAATCTGGAGAAGACGACCGTGGTTGAAATGACGGCCGTAGCCTCAGAACCGGCAATTATCCGCCGTGACATGGGTGAGCTCGGTATGCATATTCCGTATTTCACGGTTCAGGTACTGAGCGGCGAGGACAGGATTCTCGTTAACGGCACCGAATTCAAGCTCGGCGAAACAGACGAGGTCTCCGAGGTGGTGCGCATAGCGATGGCTTCCGACGATGAAACAGGCGTCATCGACAAGTATTCTATCAGATATCTGAAGAACCAGCGGCTCGGTTCGACCACTATAGTATTTGCGGATATCTCGCGCGAACAGGCCACGTTAAAAAATCTCATGAACACCTGCCTTGTTATCGGCGGAATAAGCCTCCTCGCGTTTTTTGCCCTCAGCCTTGCGCTTTCGCGTTGGGCTATCAAGCCCGTAAAAAAGGCATGGGATCAGCAGAAGCAGTTCGTCTCCGATGCGTCTCATGAGCTAAAGACGCCTCTGACCGTTATACTGACGAATGCCGAGATGCTTCAAAGCAGCGATTTTGATGAGAGCATGAAATCGCAGTTTTCAGAGAATATACTTGCAATGAGCACGCAGATGCGGTCTCTTGTCGAGAATCTGCTCGATCTGGCGCGCGCGGATAACGGAAGCGCAAAGAAGGCCTTTGAGCGCGTGGACTACAGCAAGCTTATCGAGGACTGTATTCTCCCGTTTGAGCCGCTTTTCTATGAGGCCGATATGAGCATCGTATCCGACATTGCCGAAGGGGTCACGGTTCACGGCAGCGCGCAGCACCTCAGACAGGTCACGGATATTCTGCTCGACAATGCGAGAAAATACGGCAGAGAAGCCTCCGCCGTTGAGGTTTCTCTGAAAAAATCGGGGCATCATTGCCAGCTCCGCGTTGTCAGCGAGGGAGAAGAGCTTTCCAGGGAACAGCTCAAGAACATTTTCAAGCGCTTCTACCGGGCAGACGAATCCCGCACCTCGAGCGGAAGCTACGGTTTGGGTCTGCCGATCGCGGACGCTATAATCTCCGAGCATGGCGGCAGAATATGGGCCGAGAGCTCAAACGGAAAAAACACCTTTATCGTTCAGCTGAAGCTTCAATAAAACATCAAAACACGGTCGAAAAAACCGTGTTTTTTATGTTTTCACTATAAGAGCCTCAACGAGAAGCTTTCCGAGGGCTTTAATAACAAATATCTGCGCTGCCGAACCGGCTGTCACCCTTGTTCGGCAGCTTTTTCTATTATATTTCGCTCTTCCTTGCTTTGAGAGACAGCTCGATGATTTTCTCGCACAGAGAGGGATAATCATATCCCTCCAAAGCAGTAGCCTTCGGGATGAGGCTTGCGGGAGTCATCCCGGGAAGCGTGTTTACCTCGAGACACCAAGCATTGCCTTCGGCATCAAGGATAAAGTCCGTTCTCGAATAGACCGAAAGGCCGAGTGCGTTGTGCAGTCTGAGAGCGGCCTCTCCCATCAGCTTATGCTCTGCTTCGGTAATCCTCGCGGGGCATATCTCGCGGGCGGCCTCGTCTCCTCCCTGATACTTTGAAACATAGTCAAAGGAGTTACCCTCGGGAGGAACTATCTCTATCGTGTTGAGGTATCTGCCGTCAAATACGGGCTGTGTCATCTCGCGGCCGCTCACGCGCTGTTCAATGAGCACACGGTTACCGTACTTGAGCATATCCTTAAGCGCGGTCTTCAGCTCCTCGCGCGTTTCGGGGAGCGCGACTCCTATCGACGAGCCGCCGCACGGATCCTTCACCACGCACGGCATCGGAAGCTCGTCTGCAAGCGTGTCTATATCCTCTGCCGAATAGGTTATCTCCCTTGCCTCGGGCGTAAGCACGCCGCAGGTTGACATAATCTTTTTTGTGACGGCCTTATCCATAGCCATCGCGCTGCTCAAATGGTCAGACCCCGTATAAGGGATGCCGAGAAGCTCAAGCGCTGCCTGTATCTTGCCGTCCTCACCGTCCTTACCGTGAAGGCCGAGAAAAACGCAGTCAGCCAGAGCGCAGATATCAAGCACTCCACTGCCGAGATGGCTCGGGCTTTTGAGCTTTCTCGAAGCCTTTACGGCTTCAAGGTCCGGCTCGGTCTTCTCGATGGCAACGCTTCCGCAGAAGCCGTCCGGCACGTCGAAGGCATCCTCAAGCGTGCCGTCATAGCCCTCAAGACCCATGTACATATCAACAAATATTGCCTTGTGGCCCTTGCTTCTCAGCGCCTTGCAGACAGACGTTGCCGACACGAGAGAGACCTGTCTCTCCGTGCTGATACCGCCTCCGAGGACGACAATTTTCATTATGTATTACTCCTCTTATTTGATCTTCATCGGCGTAAGCTCAAGATATTTATCAAGGCTTGCGTCATTCATGCACAGCTCGATGATCTGTCTTCCGAGCGGATCAAGGTCATCCGTGAGGAACTGCTTGAGCTGCTCCTTGAAGAAGTCCGTAAGGATCTTCACGCCTGCGTCATAACCGTTCTCGCCGAGCTTGGACTGCATCTCGGGATGGAGGAAGGTCTGACGGACGTACTGACCGTCAAGCTTCATCTCGTCAAGCGCATAGCCGAACAGCGGGCAGCGCGCGGGTGTGAGATGCTTGAGGCGGAGCGTACCGCCCTTGCGGGCAAGGTACTCGCGCACGAGCCATTCGCCCATGAAGCCTATTTCATATGCGCCGATATACTGGTTCGGGATAAGCACGTTCAGCGTCTTGGGAGAAGCGAGCATCTGGCGGAGCAGAAGATTTGCCTGCGTGACCTTTTTGCCCGTTGCAAACGGCCAGTACGATCCGACGCCCTCTGCCTTCAGGCCGCTGCCGGCGTTGGTATCCGCAATGGAGGGATTTTTGAAGCCGCGGGGAGAGATAAGTCTCCACAGCCACGCGATAGAAACGGGAACAATCTGAACCATGCCCATTACGCCGTAGTTCGGAGCCGTATTCGTGGATGGCGGCATACGCACGCCGAAGGAGCGCACATTTACCTCCTGCGGAGCGGAGGCGGGGATGATATTGTCTATCATTCCTCTGGGAATGATAACTCTCGGGTTGGAGCAGGGCTTGCCGTTGGACTCTATAATATGCTCCCATATAAGGCAGGTCGCGCCGGGAATGCCGTCCATATTGAAGAACTCAAGCGGTTCTTTCGGGTGGATGCTGATGCGCTCATACATCGGGCTGTTACCGTAGTAATTATCGCCGTCCATACGGAGGAACCAGCCGTTCTCGGCATCTGTAATGACAAGCCTGCCGGAATCGCCCTGAAAATCGGGCTTTGCAAGCACCATATCGTCAGCAAGTGGGTATATCTTACAGGTCTCGCCGAGGCTCATGTAATATTTCTCACCGCTGACCGTATGCGTTGCGATAAGGATGCGCCCGTCCTCTTCTCTGTGTATCTCCTCGAGCATCTCGCTCTTGCCGCCGCCCGAAGCGCCCTCGTGCATGAAGACGACCTCGTTTTCATACGGAGACTCAAGCAGCGCAGCGGAGGCGTGGTTCGTGATCCAGCCCTCTGCCTCGCCGATATCGAGCAGCATAGAGAATACGCCCTTCTTTGCGGACGGCCCCGGATAGAGGTTGTACGCGAACACCTCGTGCAGGCCCTCGCTGCGCTGATGCACAACGACCTGCTTGCCGTTAAAGTGGGTCATTCTGAAGGGAGGCGCAACGTATATTATAGCTCTCGGCTTATAGTCACTCTTTATGTCGAGCACGCTGACGAAGCCCTGCATATTTGCGAGAGAAAGCGCAAAGAACGCGGCATTCATCGGGCAGACCATTAGGCTGTCATAACCGTAAACGCTTCCGCCTGCCTTAAAGGGCAGGATTATAAGCTCCTGAGAGGCGAGCCAATCCATCGTCTCTCCTCTGAGCTTTGAAAACTCATAGCCGTATACATCCTTGAAGCGCGGTTTATCCGTCGGCAGATCATCGCCGATGCGCATACAGTCAGGATCACGGCGGCGCATATAATCCTCGGGGTAGTTTACGACAGTGCCGTTCTTGCAGCGCACGACCTCTGCCTCCTTGTGCATGCCCTTGCCCGGAATGGGATACACCACATCAAAAACAGATGTATGTGTAGGGCCGAAGCACATTTCCTCGAGCTGAGCCTTGGTTTCGGGGTAGAACAGGAAGCGGCTCATCTTCAGAGTTTCCGTCAGATCCTCGGGAAGGACAAACTTGCTTGAATGTATGCTTGTATACATAGATATAACCTCTTACTATTTTGGATTAATACACTTTACCACGAGTCGGTATAATATTCAACTAAAATTTATCGATTTAAAACATTTTGGCATATTCTTGAATTGTACTTTTCTGCGGCGTTGAAAAATCGGGAGGTTTGATATAATATATAAAGGAAACCGCGAGAACCGACACCGAGCAGAAGCCGATCGAGTTTAACTTCGATAAGTACGACGAGTATTTAAAGATGACTCCCCTTCAGTACGCCATGAAGCGTATGGAGGAAGAGGCAAAGAACGGAGGCTTTGAAAACACAGCGGCTGACCCGTATGGCATCGTGGATATGTTCAAGCAGCTCTATCTCGGCAAGAACAGACCTATAGGCTGGCTGCCGGATAAAAACTCAAAGGACAGAGCAGTGCGTAACCTTTACACCACGATGAAGGTAACGCAGGACGCTCACAACGAGATGTACGACGCGGACATCAAGACGCTTGACGCTACCGGGTATCAGAAGGTGCTCATCGGCGGTGCCACGGAGCAAAATTTGCTGCGTGAAGTACCTCCTATATATCCTACCACACAGGGATGGAAGCAGCAGTCCGTGCTCTATGAAGGACAGACTCAGTATGCTATCCGGATTTTTGCAGAACAAGTTGACGAGATTAAGAACGGAACTTTCGACTCTTCTAACCAAGCGTATATGGGAACAACTTCTCCGAGACTTTCAAACATTCTTGGACTGCCAAAACTTCCAATGTTAGTGACTCCAAACCATATTGTTTCTATGGCTCTCACAAAATCTCAGGCTATAGCTCAAGGAAAAACAGTAAAAGGCGTACATTATCACGGACTCGGATGGGAAGCGGTTAAGTCTTTACCTGTTGATATCAACAGACCTGCTCTTATCATTAAATCTAATACAAACCCCGATGATGCAAGATTTGTTGTTATCACAAATAGAATTGATAGTAACGGTGACCCTATTATCTGCGCAATTAAGCCTAATGGGACAGGGAACTATTTTGACATTTACTTCAACGAGAATGCATTTCTCTCGGGCTACGGCAAAAAAATATACTCAATTTTGTTGCTACAGCAAAAAATGAGAACAGAATCCTTTATGTAAATAAAAATAGCCAGCGGATTGATAATAACCCCGGAGTCCATTTCTCCGACATCATTATGTCTGCTGACTACAGTGAGAATTTAGCACAATTCAAGGAGCTTGTCAAGGCTAAGTTTGATGGAACTACATTTGCAGAAGGGAAAGGACTGCTGCCTCGCTACCCCACCGAACAGTTCCAGCTCCGCGATGCGGGCGTGTCCGATCGCGACGTGCTGAAGCAGGCGGCGCTCGATGTAAAGGAAAAGAACGCGGGCAACTTCACCGAGGAGCAGAAGTCGGCGCTGTTCATATTCCAGGCAAGGCTGCATAAGCTGGAGACCGGCGAAGCAAAGCGCCAGGAGCTGCTGAAGCAGAAGCGAGAGCTGCTGAATAAGCGCGATCCTAAGGCAGTCACCGGAAATGAAAAGGCCGAGCTGCGCAAGATACAGAACAACCTTTACACAGTAAACGCTCAGCTGAAGCGCTTCGACGAGGAGCTGCTGAAGGTAGAGCGCTAAGAAAGCGAGGGCGAAAGCATGAAGAACTATTCTCTCACACTTTGCTATGACGGAACGCGCTACAAGGGATGGCAAAAGCAGGGCAACACGGACAGCACCATACAGGAAAAGCTTGAAAAGCTTCTGTCGAGGCTTCTGAAGCAGGATATAGAGGTAGCCGGCTCAGGCAGGACGGATGCCGGTGTACACGCGCGCCGTCAGGTATGCTCCTTCCGCGCGGAGACCGGCCTTTCGTGCGAGGAGCTTCTGTCGCTTATAAGGCAGTACCTGCCGGAGGATATCGGCGCGGCAGAGCTTCACGCCGTCGAGCCGCGCTTTCACGCAAGGCTCAGCTGCAGGGAAAAGACCTATGTTTACAGAGTATGGAACAGCTCAGATCCGAATGTTTTTGAGCGCAGGTATATGTGCTCCTTCCCCGACGCGCTTGATGTTGAATCGATGAGGGCAGCGACAGCGCCTCTCCTCGGCACGCACGATTTCACGGCCTTCTGCTCCGACGGGCGCATGAAGAAATCGGCCGTCCGCACGGTGAAGGATATCCGCATTGACCGTATCGGGAACGAGCTCCGCTTCGAGCTGACGGGTGACGGCTTCCTGTATAATATGGTCCGCATTATAGTGGGAACGCTTCTCGAGGTCGGCTTGGGAAAGCGCTCCGCCGCAAGCGTTTCAGCGGCCTTAGAGGCAAAGGACCGCGCTCTTGCAGGCCCGACCGCTCCCGCTCACGGCCTCATTCTCTGGGACGTGCGGTACTGAGCGCAGCCTGCAAAGAAAAATAATTTTTTTCGCGCTAAAACGTCGCAGAACCTATTGACACCCGTGACGAATATTGTTAAAATAAACCGTCTCAATTGGATAGTATTAGGGTTTATCCAAAGCAGGATGACGACCACTCTTGCCGAAGCTC
>DCGN01000015.1:212-1522 GCA_002315275.1 Clostridiales bacterium UBA1777 | reverse complement strand
GTTGCCTTATTGATTGAGTTAAAAGCTCAAATTTTATAAGTTGGTTACTATAAACCAAATGCGCGTCAGCATACAAACTTGTGAAATGGTCAATAAGAGTAGTAAAAGTAATCTTTGCTATATAGACTCTAAAAAACCAGTTGTGACTCCCCCTTATTATAGGCAGGGGTATAGTTGCTTTTTATCAGGTGATGTATGCTTAAGGCATATATCACCTTTTTATTTTTATGGGGGATAGCGTATGAAAAAGATAATCGAGCTCAAGGGTGTAAGCAAGGCTTTTGACGGCGAGACCGTTCTTGACAACATCAGTCTGAATATATATGACAACGAGTTTCTTACACTCCTCGGCCCTTCCGGCTGCGGAAAGACAACTACTCTCCGCCTCATCGGCGGCTTCGAGAATGCCGATAAGGGTGACATTATTTTCATGGGTGACAGGATAAACGACATTCCTCCACACAAGAGAAACGTCAACACCGTTTTCCAGCGTTACGCTCTCTTCCCCCATCTGAACGTCTTTGAGAACGTCGCTTTCCCGCTCCGCGAGGCTAAGGTCCCCCGCGACGAGATAAACGAGAAGGTAAACGAGATGCTCTCCCTCGTCGCCCTGAAGGGCTTCGAGCACAGAGCGGTGACGAGTCTGTCCGGCGGTCAGCAGCAGCGCGTAGCAATTGCGCGTGCCCTTATCAGCCGTCCGAAGGTGCTTCTGCTCGACGAGCCTCTCGCCGCACTTGACCTCAAGCTCCGCAAGGATATGCAGCAGGAGCTCAAGAACATCCAGAAGGCCACCGGCATCACCTTCGTTTTTGTCACGCACGATCAGGAGGAAGCACTTTCCATGTCCGACACCGTCGTCGTCATGTCCGAGGGCCGCATCCAGCAGATCGGCACTCCGGTTGACATCTACAACGAACCCGAAAACGCTTTCGTTGCCGACTTCATCGGCGAGAGCAACATTCTCGACGGCGTTATGCTTGAAGACAGGAGGGTCTCCTTCTCGGGTCAGGTATTCGAGTGCGTTGACGCGGGCTTCGGCAAGAAGGAGCCGGTTGACGTTGTCGTCCGCCCCGAGGATGTTGATATCGTCTCCGAGGAAAAGGGTATGCTCAAGGGCGTTGTCACGTCGGTCACCTTCCTCGGCGTTCATTACGAGATAATCGTTGATATAAACGGCTTTAAGTGGATGATCCAGACCACAGATTTTGTCGACGTAGACGAGCATATCGGCCTTTATATCGAGCCCGATGCCATCCACATCATGCACAAGTCCGAGTACTCGGGCATGTTCGGCGACTACTCCTCCTTCT
>DCGN01000015.1:0-122 GCA_002315275.1 Clostridiales bacterium UBA1777 | reverse complement strand
AGCAGCCTTGTGCAGCGGCTTGTGCTCGCCCCGTATTCGGTATGGGCGGTACTGTTTATTCTCGTTCCGCTCGCCTTTATCGCGTATTACGCGTTCACCGATTCTGCGTTCAAATTCACTAC
>DCGN01000134.1 GCA_002315275.1 Clostridiales bacterium UBA1777 | reverse complement strand
CATCATCCGCATCGGCTCTGCCGGCGCTTACGCAGACGATCTGAAGCTCAAGGACATCGTAGCCGCACAGGCCGCCTGCACCAACTCCGATTACGGCGCATACTTCGGCGTGAAGGGAATTTATGCGCCTATTGCCGACTTCACCCTTCTTATGGCAGCTGTGGAGAGCGCAAAGGAAAACGGCATTGACCTGCGCGTGGGCAACATCCTCTCCTCAGACCACTTCTACTATGCCCGCGGTCAGGCCGATTCCGACGCATGGAGAGACATGGGTGTTCTGGCCACCGAGATGGAGGCTGCCGGTCTTTACTGCAACGCCGCCTATGCCGGAAAACGCGCACTGTGCCTGTGCTCCATCACCGACCATATTTACCGCTCTGAGCAGCTTGACCATGAGGAGCGCCGCTCCAGCTTGAAGCAGATGATAACCATTGCCCTGGACACCGCCGTCAAGATGGCTCAGGCAGAGCAGAAATAAATAAAAATGGATTAAAGACATGTCATATTGTGGCTTGATTTGGATGTATGACATGTGCTATAATCAGTTGTAAAGGGATTTTCATCCCAATAAAAATTTGGAGGAAAACACATGAAAAAGGTTCTCGCACTTGTTCTTGCACTGTGCATGGTTCTCTCCCTCTGCGCATGCGGCAAAAAAGCAGAAACCCAGACCACCGGCACCACTGAGATTCCCGATACCATGACCTCTTCCGACGGCAAATACGAAGTTGCATTCGTCACCGACGTTGGTCAGCTCAAGGACAAGTCCTTCAACGAAGGCACCTGGAACGGCGTTAAGGGTTACGCCGCTGCCAACAACCTGAGCTACAAGTACTACCAGCCCGCAAACGGCTCCGAGGCTACTGACGACGACCGTTTTGACGCAATGAAGGCCGCTGCCGAATCCGGCGCAAAGGTCATCGTCTGCGCAGGCTTCATGCAGGGCACTGCTCTTACAAACGCAGCCGCTGCATACCCCGAAGTTAATTTCGTTTTCATCGACGGTTGGCCCCTCGGTCTTGCAAATGTAGCAGCTATTGCCTTTAACGAGCAGGAGTGCGGCTACTTCGCAGGCTACGCTACCGTTATGGAAGGCTACACCAAGCTTGGCTTCACCGGTGGTGGCGGCGGCACCAATCCTGCTTGCTGCCGTTACGGCTACGGCTGGGTACAGGGCGCAAATGCTGCTGCAGCTGAAAAGGGCGTTCAGGTTGAAATGAACTACTCCTGGCAGTACGGCGCATCCTTCTCCTCTTCTACCGAGCTTGAGACCATGGCCTCCGGCTGGTACGAGAACGGCACCGAGTGCATCTTCTGCTGCGGCGGTGCAATGTACATCTCCGTCTTCTCTGCTGCTTCTGCTAACGACAAGGTCACCATCGGCGTTGACTCCGACCAGTCCTACGATTCCGACACCGTCATCACCTCCGCTCTCAAGGGCGTCGGCGAGGCTGCTGCATGGGCAATCGGCAAGGTATACGACGGCTCCTTCGCAGAGATCGGCGGCATCCCCTCCTCTCTCGGCGCAGCTGACGGCGCAACCGGCCTTCCCACCGATACTTGGAGAATGAAGAACTACACTGTTGACCAGTACAAGGAGCTCTTCGCAAAGGTCGTTTCCGGCGAAGTCGTTATCGATGCTGATCACTCCAACCTCGAGCAGGATTACTCCAACCTCACTCTGAACATCGTTGGATAATTAAAATTTCAAACAATTCGCCCCTCCGAGTAATCGGAGGGGCGTTTTTGCGTTATCCGGGCGGTGTTTTATTTCGCACAGCCTATCGTTACGTTTCCGGAGGAGGTATCTACTTCAAGCTCGGCGGAGCCGTTGCCGTAGACATATTCGCCGTTTTTAAACAATAGGGCAAGGTCGCTTTCAAAGTCGCCGGACGCGGTATCAAGCTCTGCCG
Organism: Clostridiales bacterium UBA1777; assembly: GCA_002315275.1. Lineage (GTDB taxonomy): Bacteria > Bacillota > Clostridia > Oscillospirales > Oscillospiraceae > Limivicinus. The sequence continues at coordinate 9,058 of DCGN01000134.1, read as the reverse complement.
TGAAGCCCTGAGCCTCGGGGAGAAGGAGCTTTACTGCACCGGATGCCGTGGAAACTCCGATATCCCTGAAGGACTGCTTTACAGTCAGGCTGACGTCTGCGGACGATGTGTCTATGTCTGCCTCGTCAAGCACGTTTGCGATGATCTCCGTTTTGCCGGAAGAGGTTTCAACGTCGAGACCGTTTACGGTGTCAAATGTGCCGTATATCCTGCCGGATGAGGAGTAGAACTCTGCCTCTTCGCACTTTCCCGTCTGGGCTATGCTGATCTCGCCGGACGCGGAGGAGAGCTCAATATCATCGGAATCGACGGAGCCGAGCTCAATGCTGCCGGATGAGGAGGAGATATTGAGCCTCTTAGCGGAGAGGGAGGCGGCCTTCGTATCGGCCGATGCGCAGGAGATTGTAATGCTGTCGGCGCGGAGGGCTTCGGGAAGAGTCAGCACAAGGGTCTTCCGAAGGCCGTTCGCGTTAATAATGTTGTCCCTTGAGAATTTGATGACGAGCCTTGTGCCTTCAACGGACCAAACCATGCAGCTATCGGAGGAAAGCTCTTCATTTGCCGATTCCTCAAGCTTTATACTGCTGCCCGAGTCATACGTTATGTCAACCAAGCCTGAGGCCCAGGATATGTCAATATCCTTTACCGTGTCCGTTATTTCGGCGGCGCCGGATGAGTAGCTGCCGCGGTCATTGCCTGCAGAGCCTTTGAGGCCAATGTCTATAAGCTTGAAGCTGCCGCAGCCGCAGAGCGCTGTGCAGAGTAGGGCGGAGATGCATACGAGTGTAATGGCTTTTTTCATTTCTTTCTTCCTTTCGAAAATGCGTTGATTACGATCAATATTCCTCCGACGGAGAGACACGCGAGGAGGCATACCCATTTGATGTTGCCGTCGATCGCGGCATAGCTCCAATCGAACGGGCGTAATACCGGCCACGGGATGTCGTAGCCGAGGAGTGAGTTTACTGCGTTGTTCACGGAGAAGATAAACGCGCCGGAGATAATGAGGCATATGCCCGTCTTCGCTGCCCCGCTGCGCACATAGCGGATAATGAGCATAAGCGCCCATGCGAGGCTTATGAACGGAGCGGAAATCGCTGCCATCGTCGCTCCGTAGCCGGGGTGCTCTACATAAAGCCCTATGCAGACCGCCATGATGCAGAATAGTACCGTGTCGCAGAAGAATACAGCGAGAGACTTCCTGCCCCGGAGCGCGGTCTTTATCGGCTCGCAATTCACAACTATCGGCAGAAACACCAATGCCGATCCGAACAGCACGCAGCTTGCGACCATAAAGAACCAGTCACTGCCCGAGTAAAGCGCGATCACCCCAAGCAGAATAATCAGACTTGCGGCAGATGCCGTGAGCGAGATAAGGAGCTTATGCTTCGGCACCATCAGCGGCACGATGATCACCGATGCTGCAAGCAGAAGCGAGGCAAGCACGATAAAAAACCAGCTCAGCCCGGAGCCCGACGCGAGATCAACTATGAGGCACACGAGTATCGGGATCATAAATATCGCGGCTATCACCGCTCCGACGGTGAAGCCTCTGCGGCGCACGCGCTTTTCGTGATACGCGACAGCCTCCGCGGCATCGCTTTCAAGAACGGGGGTTATGTCGTCGCTTTTCATTTTTTCATACAAGCCGCGGCACGACGGACATTCGGCGAAATGCGCCTCGACTGCCGAGCGGCTCTCTGCGGAGCACACCTCATCCGTGTAGAGCGGGATGAGGTCTTTTATTATTTCGCAGCTATATTTCATACGTTATCGACCATCCTTTCCTGAAGCTGTAGTCTGGCGCGGTGATACGTCACTCTTGCCCACGATTCTGTTTTTCCGAAGATGGTACCTATCTGCCGGAAACTCAGCTCGCCGAATACGCGCAGTTCAAACACCTCGCGGTACGGCTCGGTCATCTCATGGAGCAGAGCGTGGATGCGGAACACCTGATCTCTGTCCGAGAGGTCAAGCTCTATGTCAGCATCCGAGGCGATATCCTCGGGAAACTCGTCAAATCTCTTCCTGCGGCGAAGCTCGTCTGTGTAGAGATTCTTTGCGATGGCGCACAGCCATGTGAGCGCATCTGCCTCGGCGCGAAAGCCCGAACTTGAAGTAAACGCACGGCAGAAGGTATCCTGCGCGAGCTCTTCGGAGAGAGACCTGTCGCGCGTGAGCGTCATGAGGAATGAGTAAACGCGCATATAGTACGCTCTGTACAGCTTTTCGCATAGCCCGTTATCCGTAAAATATCACCGCCCTTCTGTTCGCTTCATCGGTTAGACGAGGGAGAAAGAGTTTCGTTACAAAAAAATATGCCGCCACCGTGAGGCAGGGCATATTATCGGTTTTTATCTGAAGCGCTTCAGATATTCCTTGTGCTCATCCGACACGCGGAAGCTCTCGCAGGCCTTTTGAATGGTCTTGCGGTGCGTCCAGTCGGCGAGGACGTGCTTTTCAATGTATGGCACGGTATCGTCCCATTGCTTGGCAAGCGCCGTTGCAAAGTACCATGCCACCATCATTTTCACATAGTATTCATCGCCCGTGCAGGCGGCGACCGCGTCAAGATACTCGGGAGAAAAGTCCTCATCGAGAAAATGCGTCATCAGCATGTCGATGCCGAAGCGGCATGTGTAGGTTTCGGAGGACTTCATCCAGCGAAGCGCGTGAGGGAGCATATCCTGCTTGTGCTTTTTGAAGATGTTGGGTCTTAAAGTGTCACATACCGCCCAGTTATCAACGTACGGGAGGAATTTTTCAACAAGCGGGAGGCACACATCGTATTTTTTTGTATTGCAGAGAAGCACCGCATGGAGCAGGTTTTCATCGTAATACTCATGCGGGAGCGTGTTAAGAAACTCCGCGCAGGCATCCTCCTTTGCAAACTGCTTTGCAAGCTCCCTCAGCGCGGGGAGACGCACGCCGATGAACATGCTCTTTACGATAGTCGGTGCAAGCTTTGCCTGAAACTCGGCGTATTCTCTGTCGGCAGCAGCGAAAAGGCGCTCTTGAATATCTGTCATGTCATTGCTCCTCCGGTATAGGCTTTGTCGTCAGCTCCGTCCATATCGGCAGAAAGCCGGCCTTCAGAGCTACGCGCTGAGATGCGATGTGCGATACGGCTGTGCCGTAATAGGGGAGAAAGCCTCTGTCAAGCGCCTCGTTCTTCACGATGGCTACGAGCATCGTGCCGAGACCCTTGCCCTCATGGCCGTCCACCGTGTTTATGCCTATCTGCCACATATAAGGGCTGTCCTGAGAAGCACCGGCCATGGCGAGTATCTCTCCGTTCTTCATCGCTGCAGCGCCGAAAACATCGGGCGCGGCCTCGTCGAAGCAGAACGCTTCGTCAAAGCGTTCATCGGTCTCAAACTGATTTATGCTTCCTGCATCGTAACGGACTATCTCGTAGCCGCGGGTATCGACCTCCGTTTTCACGCTTGCGGTGTAAAACGGGTGCATCTGGGCGATGCGGCAGCCGAACTTCGCAAGAAACGCGCTGAGACTTACGAGGGGGCCCGCTTCCATGAACCACTCGCCGCTTGCCTTGCCGTATTTTTCCCTGACGGCGGCAACGATATCATCCCTGCCGGTGCAGAGGAGCTTGCCGTTGATGACAGCGAGCTTAAGAGGACATTCATCGGCACCGTTGAAGCGCCTGCGCCCGCTGAGCGGAGTATAGGTTGTAAAATGATTGTCGCTGTCGAGGACCTGTGCTGCGGTGCAGCAATAGTCCTCGGCGAATTGCTTTGCAAGAATGGCGTTCATTGCGGAGCCCCCTCCTTGGATTATGTAAACTTACAGCGCCTCGAACGCCTTAACGCCCTTGGTGTCGACCCACCTCATGAGCAGAACGGTGAAAACTATCTGAACGGCTGAAATTATGGCGAGATAGAGCGTGAGCCCGATAGGCCATGCGACGAACAGATAGAGAACTACGATTATCGCAGCATAGACAAAGCCGCCGAACAGAGTAATAGCGACGGCACCGCTCTGCTTGATAACGGCCATTTCGTTTGTCCATGTGAGGTTCGGCAGCTTGATATTGATGACAAGCTCACCCACGGCGGCAAACACCGTGCAGAGTACGGAGGCAGCGACGAACAGAAGCTTCGTGATGAGGCTCTCGGGAATAATGATCGCGGCGCAGATTGAGCAGAACAGCATCGGCAGAGACGTGAGGATTAGCTGAACGCAGTACTTTGCGCGGAGAATGAGCTTGGAATCTATCGGGAGGGAGCGGACTATCCAGAGATTCTTACCCTCAAGGGATACAGCGGAGGCCGCCATCATGTTCATCGAAGAGGCAACGAGCATCGCGCCGCAGAGGATAATTGCTCCGCTGCCGGGATGGTCTGCAAGCACGTTTTCAAGCGCAGAGAAGAATTCGTTCCCCTTTATTAGAATGAGTACACCCGCAATGGGGATCATCAGCAGGCCCAATCCGCTGTTGAGCATATATGTTGCGCTCGAGGTGAAGCGCTTGAACTCCTTCCCGAGAACGGCGGCAAACTGACTCTTCTGAGCTACTGCTTTTTCGCGGTATTCGTGCTTGGAGACGTTGTCGGAAGCAGTTGCTATGCCGATAAAGCCGCGGACGAGGATGCGTATAGTGACAACAAGGAGCGCAACGGAGACAACTGCGAATATTCCCGCTGCCTCCATATCGCCCTGACCGATGCGGCCGAAGAGGTAGAGCCCGTAGGCCGCGCCCTTTATCTGCTCGCCGTAAGCAGCGGCATTGGCAACGAGATCATTAATGAGATCCATCGCCTTGAAGTACAGCAGGTAGTAAAGCGCGATTCCGGCGAGCGAGAGCAGAACGGTCACGAGGCTCTTGTTCTTGAGCTTGCCGCTTGCCTTTGCGACGAACCAGCCGAGCGCACAGCAAAGCACCATCACGATGAACGATATTATAAGCATCAGCGCAATGCCGCCGATGACCTTTACTGCGGTGACGGGAGCGGTTATCCAGTAGACAATTATCGCGGGTATAATGACGACTGCGGAGTACATGACATCGAGGATATATACGTTGAGAAGTCTCGACGCGATTATGTACTTCACTGGGATAGGCATCGAGAGCAGAAGGTCATTGTCCTGCGCGCGGTAGAGGCCGGCATATGTGTTGAACACGCTGCCGAACAGACCGAGAAACGCGGACATCAGCCCCATGATCACAAAGTACAGCCAATCCATTCCGGCGGAAACGATGCCGCTGCACAGCATTGACGACATTCCCGCGAACATACCGCCGAGCACGCCTATCATGATAACGGCGAAGAAGATGAACCAGCCTATTACGCCTGCTTTGGAGCGCTTTTTGTTCTTTTTAAAGTCATAGAAGTAGCCCTTGAATACTTCCATGAGCTGTTTCTTAACCAGTAGCTTCAGCATTATTCTTCCTCCAGCTCAAGGAACACCTCTTCAAGGCTGTCATCACCCTTTACCTCCTCCATGGTGCCGGAGCGGATGAGGCGGCCCTGCTTGATAATTGCGATCTTGTCGCAGAGCTTTTCGGCAACGTCGAGAACGTGTGTGGAGAAGAATATCGCGCCGCCTCTGTCGCACAGCTCGCGCATCATCCCTTTGAGCAGATGGGAGGCCTTCGGGTCAAGACCGACGAAGGGCTCGTCCATGATGATGAGCTTTGGCTCGTGGAGCCATGCGGAGATAATGGCGAGCTTCTGCTTCATGCCGTGGGAGTATGTTGCGATAGGATCGCCGAGCGACTTCGTCAGCTCGAAGCGGTCGGCATATTCGCGGATGCGCTTCTGTCTTACGTCCGCGGGGACGCCGTAAATGTCAGCCACGAAGTTGAGATATTTTATGCCGGTCATGAATGCATAGAGATCGGGGTTGTCGGGTATGTATGCCAGCTCTTTTTTGCATTTGAGCGGGTCGGCCGTGATAGAGGTGCCGTCTATGAGTATTTCGCCCTTGTCGAACTGCTGTATGCCGACTACGGATCTGAGCGTCGTGGTCTTGCCGGCGCCGTTATGGCCGATGAAGCCGTAGATCTCGCCTGGGGCGATGTGGAGCGAAAGATCGTCTACGGCGACCTTGTCTCCGAAGGTCTTGGTAAGACCGTTGATGTAAAGCATAAAAATTCCTCCTCAGAGCATATTGTATGTTTTGAGCAATATTCCGACGTTATTCGCAGTCAGAAGGAGCATGGTGATGACTACGACGATCGCCGCGAGCCGTTTATCCTTTTCGCTGACAGTTCCGTTCTTCTCGATGACTGCCGCAGCGACAGCACCGCACAGCAGTATCGACACGGGCATGAGAAGCATGGTGAGCCTGCTGCCGTAACTCGTCACATTGCCGTGAAAGTCAAATTTCGTGGGGATCTCGGACGGGAAAAGCGGGATGAATACCGCAGAAAGGATAAAGTTGATAAGGATAATGGCGATGATAACATAAGTCGATTTTCTCATGTCCTTATTATATCTCCAATTCTATAGGCTCGTCTATAGTATCCGACACGTATTTTCCGTTTTTCTTTCGCTGGCGCACGCACTCGGTCAACAGATACTCGATCTGCCCGTTGACGGAGCGAAAATCATCCTCTGCCCACGCAGCTATCGCGTTATACAGCTTCGGAGAAAGGCGCAGCGGTATCTGTTTTTTATCCTCTGCCATGGCTTAATAGAGGCTGCCGGAGTTGACAACGGGCTGAGCGTCTCTGTTGCTGCAGAGAACAACGAGCAGATTCGATACCATGGCGGCCTTGCGCTCCTCGTCGAGCGTGACCATGCCGGTCTCGTTGAGGCGGTTGAGCGCCATCTCTACCATGCCGACGGCGCCGTCAACTATCATCTTGCGGGCATCGATAACGGCGGAGGCCTGCTGGCGCTGAAGCATAACGGCGGCTATCTCGGGAGCATATGCGAGGTAGGTGATGCGGGCTTCGATTATCTCGATGCCGGCGTTTTCGACCTTGAGCTGTATTTCATCGCGGATACGCTTTGCGACCGTCTCGCTCGAGCCGCGGAGGCTGCCCTCATCGGCGATGCCATCGCCGGTGGTGTCAACGCCGGGGGCTACGTCATAGGGATAGAGGCGCACGATGTTTCTCACCGCGCTGTCGCACTGGAGGGAGAGATACTCCTTATAGTTGTCCACATCGAAAACGGCCTTTGCCGTGTCAACAACACGCCACATTACGGCGATGCCTATCTCAATGGGATTGCCGAGGCAGTCATTGATCTTCTGGCGGCTGTTCGAGAGCGTCATGATCTTGAGAGAGATCTTTTTGCTCTGCATTTCCGCTGCCTGCGCGGCGGGGTTTGCGCCCTTGAGCGCGGCAGAGAGGATAGCGCTGCTGCCGGAATCCACATCACCGCTCTGGCTGAGCTTGGTGGCTGCGGCGGGGTTAACGGCCGTGCAGAAGGGATTCACGAAGTAGAAGCCGGGCTCCTTGAGCGAGCCGACGTATTTGCCGAAAAGCGTGAGCACGAGAGCTTCCTGCGGCTTGAGCACCTTGAGGCCCATAAAGGGTATCCAGCCGAGGCTTATCCAAAAGATTCCGACGGCAAGAAGAGCTGCGGCGCCGGGGTACGTATACCCGTTTGCTTCGTTAGCGTCAACGCGGATGCCGCCTATTATCAAAAGCGCGATCGCGCCGCAGTAGAGCGCGATGAATACGAACATCATCAGAAAACCGTTTTTTCTGTTATTGAGAACTTTTTCTTTCATAGGAAGAAACCTCCTTTATGTGATATCAAAATAATATCACTGTGATTGAAAAACGTCAATATTAAGAGTGCTTAAATAAAGTTAAGCCCGAGGCTATAATTCGATTGCGAATGTCGGAGGAAGGTGGTATAATCCCTCCGTATGGATATATTATTTGACCAGATATTCAGTAATAAGGAAGCAGCCGCCCTCCCCGGTCTCGTGGAAAGCGGAGGGCTTCCTGCGCTCGTTTCCGGCCTTTCGGCTGTTCACAGGGCCAATTTGGCCGCCGCGATATCGCAGCGCTGCGAAAGACCCGTCTTCGTCATCAGTCCCGACGATACAGCCGCGGAGAGCTTCGCGGCCGATCTTCGCTCGATGCTTAAAAAGGACGTGCCCGCGCTTCTGATGCGTGATTTTGCGTTCTACAACGTTGAGGCTGTGTCCCGTCAGGGCGAGCAGAAGAGGATATCCACGCTGTACGGCCTTGCCTCCGGCGAGGTGCAGACGGCGGTGGCCTCCGTTTCGGGCCTCCTGCAGAGGACGATCCCTGCCGACACGCTCTTGAAGGCGGCGTTTACGATCGAGGCGAACGGCTCGTACCCGATAGACAATATAGAATATGCGCTCGTAAGGTGCGGATATGTGAAGACTCAGCAGGTGGAGGGCCCGGGGCAGTTTGCCCGCCGCGGCGGAATACTCGACTTTTTCTCGCCTGCAGACAGAGAGCCGACGCGTATTGAATTCTGGGGCGACGATATAGACAGCATGGGCCGCTTCAATACTGCCGATCAGCGCAGGACGGAGCAGGTAGACTTCTGCACGATCCTCCCCGCGGCCGAGGCTCTGCCGTCGATGGCACTCGGCGGGATAGAGACGCTCTGCCGCCAGATGGACACGTTTGCGGATAAATACGCCCGCAAGCGCACGAGCGAGAATGCCGCCGCGCTTGCCGCCGCCCTGAAGGGTGACTCGGAAAAGCTCAGAGGCGGGGCTGTTCTTGCGGACGCGGACAGATATATCCCGGTCATCTACGCGATGGCCTGCGGCGCGGACTACATACCAGAGGACGCGATTGTCATCTTTGACCAGCCCGGCAGATGCGCAGAGCGAGCGAGAGAATACGCCAAGCAGCTGACGGACGATATAAGGGAGCTTCAGCGCAGAGGCCTCATCGCCATGAGCGAGGACAGCTTCCACATGAGCTTTGATGAGCTCGTCAAGCGTCTTGAGGATTTCCCCGTATACATGGCCGAGGCGTTCACGGCGGGCAGACCGCCCATGAAGCCGAGAACGCTCACGAGCATACCCGCCAAGCAGCTGCCCTCATATGCCGGCAACGCACAGACGGCGGCGGAGGACGTGTCGCTCT
>DCGN01000064.1 GCA_002315275.1 Clostridiales bacterium UBA1777 | reverse complement strand
TGAGTATCTCGTTTTCGATGCAGCGCGAGGCATAGGTGGCAAGCTTTATGTTCTTGCCTCTGTCAAAGGAATCGACGGCCTTGATAAGACCTATCGTGCCGATGGAAATCAGATCCTCGATATTGACGCCTGTATTCTCAAACCGGCGGGAGATATACACCACGAGGCGCAGATTGTGCTCGATGAGCGCCTTGTGCGCGGCCTCGTCTCCCCCGGCGAGCGCCGTTATCGCGGCCTCCTCCTTTTCCTTCGGAAGCGGCGGAGGCAGAGTATCGCTGCCGCCGATATAAAACACCTGCTGCACCCCGGCAATACCGTCAAGCTGCTGTCTTATAAACATGAGCTGAGTTCTGAAAAGCATCGTTTCTCCTTTCACGGTTCACAATACGGCTTCGAAGCCGTCTCCGCTGACATTGTCTGAAACGGCTATGAGGATATTCTTTTCCCTCTTCCCCGACACGGCAACGCTGTCCGGCCGGAACGCGCCGAGCATTCCGCTCCCTCCTACGGAGGAATAAGTGATAAGTCTGGTCTTGCCTATGATTTCGGGCACCTCCGTCATAAGCGCTATCGGGTCTGACGGGAGCGCCTCGGCGAAAAGCGGGGCTACCGCGCCGCGCGAAGCGACCATGACCGGCGCGCCGTCTATCGGGTCGGTGAGGGCGTTTCCGCTGTCGATGAGCGCAATGAAGCATGCCTCGCGCCCGCCGAGCGTCACGGTTATCTCCGCTCTCGCGCGCTCTGGAATGACGGCGAGGTTTTTCGTGATAAGGCTAAGAAGCGCATAGCACATCGCGAAGGCGAGGAGCAAAACTCTCCCCGAGGCGGGAAGCGCTCCCCCTCCCGCGAGGCACAGCCCCCAGATCGCGCCGCCGAACGCCGCAGACACCGCGAGGAAAACGGCGCAGCACTTTATGATATGCGCCTCTCCCCCGAAGCTGACGAGCCCCATCGCAAGCGCGGCGCACAGCATTATAAGCGGGTGCGAAAGAAACTCAAGCCCCGGCAGATACACCGCCACGGAGTACGCCGCGCCGAGCACAGCCGATGCGAGATATCGCCCGCGCTTTAACACGAGCCCGCACGCTCTCGCCGATACGAGGCACAGAAAATAGTCCGCGGCGAGGTTGAGAAAAAACACTGAGTCTGCGTAAATTATCTTCATGCGGCCATTATAGCCGCCCCGTGGGGAGAAATCTGTCGCGCAATGCCCTGCGCCGCGCCGATAAATAACGCAAAAACACCCCGCCGATGCGGCTGTGCTGAGCCGTATCGACAGGGTGTCACCGTGAATATTCAGTTATTTCCGAGATAGTCCGCGAGTGCCGCGGCGAGAAGCTTATGGTCGCTTTCGGTCATGTGGATCCCGTCCGCCCTGCTGAGCTCCATGCCGAGCGAGGAGGCATCGAAGAAACCGTATCCGTTCGCCTCCGCCATAGCTCTGAGCGCGGCGGGCAGCTCATGAGACCGCTCGAAGCAGCCGTGCCCCAGCTCGTACGCCATGCCGAGCGATCCGTAGTTCTCCGACACCGCGGGCGGAGCGATGATGAGAATGCGCTTATCATCTCTCCACGCGGGAGTGCTCACGGCGAGAGAAGCAAGCCTTCCGACTCCCTCGGCGGCCATGGCGGCCGTTGCGCGGAAGCGCTCCTTAATATCATTCACGCCGAGCATGATGACGAGCAGGTCAAGCGGCGCATATTGGAGCATTCTGCCCTCGATAACGGCCGTGCCGCGCATACCGACGGCGATCGGGTCTTCAAAATCGGCTGTTCTTCCGGGAAGCCCCGCCTCGAAAACCTCGGCTCCGTCGCCGAGAAGCGCCTGCAGAACGCCGGAAAAGCGTTTATCCCTCGGGAATCTGCCGCAGCCGTCGGCATCGAAGCCGTAGGTGTTGGAGTCTCCGAAGATCAATATCCTTGTTTTCATATTATCACAGATCGGCGTACAGCTCCTCGCCGTACACGCCGCTTTCTATAAGCTTTCCGAAGCTCGCCTTCACCGCGGCAACGTCCTCCTTATAGGTCATACCGTACCAGGTATCGTCCGTGTCGAAGACCTTGACGGATATCTCGCCCTTTTTCAGCTGATCGCCGATGAAGATCGGCACGAGGTACTCGGCCTTGAGAGGATCGTCAAGCGCATCCGTCTCGAAAAATTCGGCAAAGCCCTTTTCAAGCGCTGTCAGGAAATCGGGCGTGAGACCCCACATATTCATTGAAACGAGAGAGTTGATATCAAGCTTTACGCCGTTTGCCTCGGCGCCGTCAGCCGTTTTGACGATGTTCTTCGTCTCGACTATCTCGGTAAGCTCGTTATTGCCGTTCATCCGGCAGATACCGCGCGTGACCGAGCCGTTGTCTGACAGCGTGTTTTTCAGCTCGAAGCCCGCCATGCAGCTTCCGCCGCCCGAGGCGAGGTGATCGTGAACCATTTTCAGACCGTGCTTGCCGTAATAATCGTCGGCATTTATCGTGGTGAACGGCTCGTTTATGAGTTCCTTCGCCGCGAGAACGGCCTGACCTGTGCCCCACGGCTTCGTTCTGCCCTCGGGGAAAGCGCCGGGGATATCGTGCAGCTCCTGGAAGGCATAGCCCACCTCAATGCCGTTCGCGGCGCATACTGCCTCTATCCTGTCCCCGATGACCTCGCGGAAGTCCGCCTCTATGTCTTTTCTGATTATGAAGATTACCTTGTCGAAGCCCGCCTCTATCGCATCGTGTATGCTGTAGTCGATAATAATGTGGCCCTTACCGTCCACCGTTTCAAGCTGCTTGATGCCGCCGCCGAAGCGCGAGCCGATTCCCGCCGCCATAATTACAAGAGAAGTTTTCATTTTTACCCTCCCATTTCGCGTCATATTTACAGTTATTTCCGAAATATGCAGACTTTATGCCAACCGAACCTTTTTCTCCGTTATAGCATCAGAACAGTACCGTGTCAAGTGACAAGTTGAATAGAAGTGTATGGCAGGAACGGGGAA
>DCGN01000156.1 GCA_002315275.1 Clostridiales bacterium UBA1777 | reverse complement strand
AGTTGGTGGTGCAGGAAGCGTTGGAAACGAACTGCATATCGGGGGTGTACTTCTCGAGGTTGACGCCGCAGACGAACATCGGGGTGTCATCCTTTGCGGGGCCGGACATAACAACGACCTTTGCGCCTGCATCGATGTGAGCCTGTGCCTTCTCCTTGGTGAGGTAAACACCGGTGCACTCGAGAACGTACTCTACTCCGAGCTCGCCCCAGGGAATGAGGGTAGCATCGCGGTACATCTTGTCGGAGAGGACCTTAACGGTCTTGCCGTTAACGGTGATGGTGCTGTCTTCATCGTTTGCGGAGACTTCGCCATTGAAGCGGCCGTGAACGGTGTCATACTTTACGCAGTATGCAACATGGGATGCGGGATGGTTGGGAGCGCTGATCGCAACGACCTCTACGTCATCAGACATGATGGCTGCGCGGAATGCGAGAGAGCCGATACGGCCGAAACCATTGATACCAACTTTGATCATTGAAAATATCCTCCATATTTAAAAAATAAACACTTTTTACGTTCGTTTGGGCAAATATTCCCTTTGCGAACATATGAATTGTAACATATACTATTAGCAAAAATCAATATCTCATACGCTGTTTACCGCGCAAAAAAGTGCTGAAATTTTGACCGAAATCGAGCAAATTCGGCGCTTGCTATTGTATATTTTGTCGGTATTTGATAGAATAGCGGCGAAAAATGTATTTAAATGAATGGAGAATGCGTTTTGTTTACGATTTCACCCGATTTTCTCAGGCTCACCGGAGAGGCCGTTGTACTCCTGCGCAGAGGCAGGATAGTTTTCGCGAATGACTCGGCGAAGCGCGCGCTCGGAGCCGACTGCACCGAAAAAGCGGCTTCCGCCGTGTTCGGCAGCGATCTGACCTCATCTCAGAGCCTCACATTCTCTGCGATGAGCAATATCGCAGGCAGAAATTACATCGTACGCTCGTCTGTTTCGGGCGATATCCAAGCGATTTTCTTTGCCCTTCCCGACGATTCGGGCGTGATGATGACGGATGCGATGCTGTGCGCCCTGCGCTCCGGCATGATGACGATGAACATCTCCGCCTCGGCCGCTCGCGATGCCGCGGAAGCGCTCGGCGACGCAAGGCTCGGGCAGAGTATCGCCTCGATAACCGAGCAGAGCCACCGCGTTTCCCGGCTCATAAACAACGCCTCCGTTGCCAAGTGCGTTTCAGAGGGCAACGTTCCGTTTGCCCCCACTCCGCACGATGCCGCGCTGCTCTGCTCCGACATTGTTGACTCGGTAGCGCTGCTCAGAAAGGACATTGCTTTCTCCTACTCCGGTCCCGACAGGCTTGTCATCAGCTGCGACAGATCGCTTACGGAGCTGATGCTTCTGAATCTGATATCCAATTCGCTCACTCATGCCGAGGGCGCGACGCAGATAAAGCTCTCCCTGATGACCTCGGGCGAGATGGTGCACTTCACCGTTTCGGACAACGGCACGGGAATGAGCGAGGATGAACTCGGCACGGTATTTACCCGCTTCAAGCGCACGGCCGCTCTCTCCGATATGGGGCGCGGCGCCGGCTTCGGCATGACAGTCGTGCGCGGAGTGGCGGCAGCACACGGCGGCACGCTGCTCCTCGAGAGCAGTCCGTCACGCGGCACGATCGTGCGCGTTTCGTTCTCAACGGCCGTCGGATGCGAAAAGAGCATCTCTGCGGGCAGCGAGCTTCCGCAGGGCATGGAGCCTATACTGACGGGTCTCGCGGGATGTATCCCGACGGAATGCTACACGGCGAAGTACTTCGACTGAACACCCAACCAAAACGGCGACACCGGAACCGGTGCCGCCGTTACTGTATTGCTCTTTTTACACTACCTTGCCGAGGACTCGAAGCGGCAGCTCCGGGGAGATTATAATATCCTCGTACTTCGGGTTCAGAGAATGGAGCGCCATGACGCTCTTCTTCGCGACGAGCTGCTTGAGATAGGCGCTGCCGTCATACAGGAAGATACCGATATCCCCCGTCATCAGGCTGCGCTGCTGGCGCACCCAGACCGTCTGCCCGTCATGGAAATCGGGCTCCATACTGTCACCCGCGACACGGACACCGAAGTTCGCTCCCTCGGCCACCTCCGCGCCGACCTCGACCATCTCGTAATCCTCGCCGTCAAGAAACTGGCCTGTACCTGCGGAGACGGCGAGAGAATACAGCGGCAGCGTGCGCAGGCGGACCGGCTCGACCTCGCGCAGCCTCTCGACAGCACCGAACATCCCGCTCTTGCGAAGAAGCTCCGTGTACTCAAGCGCTTTTTTGCGCCCCGCGCTGTTCAGACCCGCGAAGATGCCTTCTCCCGTGAACTCGCCCAAAACATCGTCAATACGGAGCACGCGGCAGAGCGAAAGGAGCTGCCTTGCGTTCGGCAAGGTCAGGTTCTTCTCCCACTTGCAGACAGCCTGATTGGTTATGCTTTCGCCCGCGGCGTTCAAAGCATCGGCAAGCTCGGACTGATTCATCCCGAGATCTCTCCGTCTGTTCTGTATTACCTCTCCGATATTCATTCTCCACATCTCCGTTTTCAATCTTTTGTGTTATTATATAACGTATTCGGAGAT
>DCGN01000094.1 GCA_002315275.1 Clostridiales bacterium UBA1777 | reverse complement strand
TCTAACCAACTGAACTACTTGGCCATATTTGGTGGGAACAACTGGACTCGAACCAGTGACCCCCTGCTTGTAAGGCAGGTGCTCTAACCAGCTGAGCTATGCTCCCGCGTGACAGCTTTGATATAATACCAATTATATTTAAATTTGTCAATAGTTTTTTTCGATATTTTTCTTTGACGGAACAAATACAGGAGCTCCTCTGAATCGGCAGAGGAGCTCTTGAAAAATTATCAGTCTTTCATGGAGGATAGGGATTTCAGCTCATCCGGTGTGAAAGAATACGTCTTATCGCAGAACTGGCAGCTGACTGAGATAGTCTCGCCGGAGAAAACGATCTCGTCAAGCTCTTCCTTGTCGATGCAGGTGAGAGCTTCGGCGACTCTGTCGCGGTCGCAGTAGCATTTGTAGAGCATCTCGCTCTCGCCGACTATGTGATACTCGAACCCCTTTAGCACCTGTTCAAACAGAGCCTCCGCGCCGTCCTCATCGAGAATGGTGGTGACCTGATCCATCATGAAGATATTGTCCTCAAGCTTATCTATGAGGGAAGCCTCTGCGCCGGGCATGAGCTGGACGATAAAACCGCCCGCGGCCTTTACGGTCAGATCGGTGTCCACGAGAACGCCGAGAGCACAGGCGGACGGAACCTGCTCGCTTTCGAGAAGGTATGCCGTAATATCCTCGGCTATTTCGCCGCTGACAAGCTCAGAAGAGCCGATATAGGGCTCGCGGAGACCGATGTCACGGCTGACTGTGACCATGCCGTTCCTGCCTACGGCACCTCCGACGTTGAGCTTGCCGTCCTTTCTGAGGGGAAGGTCAACAGAGGGGTTCTCTACATAGCCGCGCACGCAGCCGTTATGGTCGGAAACGGCTACGATGCTCCCGATGGGGCCGCCGCCGTTTATACGTATCGTGAGGCTGGCATTCTCCTCTTTCATCATGTCACCCATGATGGAAGCCGCGCACAGCGTTCTGCCGAGCGCCGCTGAAGCGGTGGGGGACAGAGAGTGTATCCTGCGAGCCTCTTCAATTGCATCCCCGGCCGTGACCACGGCCATTTTTATAAAACCGTCACCTGCGGTCGCACGAATTATCCTGCCCATTATTTGCTCCTTTCAGCAATAACAAATATCCTGCTTTTATCGCTCTGAGGCCCATCTGTACGGAAGCGGATGTTTACAAAGCCTGCCTTGCCGAGCAGCGCCTCAAGCATGCCCTCGGAATGAGCGTATTCCACATGCTCCTCAGACGCCCTGTCCCACAGCTTTCCCTTACGCGAAAAAATGTCCATCCCGTATATCAGCGCGTTTTCCGATTCATCAAAATCGGCACGCCAAAGGCAGAGCATATCGTCGTTCTCATCGACGAAAACATCCCCGTCGGCCGAGCGAAACCATTCGGGGGCCTTGATATCGAATATAAGCAGACCGTCTGGTCTTACGAACAGATGAAGCCTGCGGAATACCTCGGCGAGATCGTCGGGAGGAATATAGTTAAACCCGTCGAGAGAGGAGTAGGCGGCATCGACCGTGCCGTACAGATCAAGCTCAGCGGCATCCTGACAGAGAAAAAGCGGGGCGGGTGACAGCGAAGCGGACTTCTGCCGCGCCTCCATTAGCATATCCTCTGAGGCATCGACGGCGATAAGCTCATAACCTCGGTCGGCCATCTTGACAGTCAGCGTGCCCGTGCCGCAGCACAAATCCAGAATAAGGCGGAATTCGCCGCCGTTACGGGCAAATTCCGCCTCATAGAATTCTGCAAAGCTGTCATACGGCACGTCTCCCGTCAAGGTATCATACCATTCGGCGAGCGGACCGTAACAATTCATTTCGCTTCCTCCGGGGGATCGAATACAAGAGAATAGCCGCCTTCGCCGTCCTGCAGCGAACGGTTGACACGGCTGATCGTTGCGCTGGAAGCGCCGACCTCGGCGAGAATGTCATTATATTTCATGCCCGAATAGAGGCACTGGGCGACTTGAAAACGCTGTTCCATAGCTGAAAGCTCTGTCTGCGTGCAAAGATCGGTGAAAAACTTGATGCAGTCTTCAACTGTGGTAAGCTTAAGTATCGCCTGGTACATTTCTTCTCTATGAGGCTTTTTGTGCTTGTTCATAAACACCCTCCTGATAATAATATACTGTTAACGATAGGCATATTCAGCCAATCTTTATTGGCTTTATATTAACTCATTAAACAGAAAAAGTAAAGCCTTATTACAGCTTTTTAAGAAAAGAAAAATATTTTCACACTTTGTTAACACAAATATCAGCTGGCGCATAAAGACAGAAAAGACAGAAAAAACACATGATATCGTGTTTAAGAAAAATTTAAATGTTTTTATATTGTATTCGGCCGAGAATTCTGTTACACTATAATCAGCTAAAGAAGCGGCAAGTTTCGTTATATAATCGGAGGGTTAGTCATGATGAGTATCATAGCTCAGTTCGGCATGAAAGCCGTATGGCTTGCGGCGCTCGTCGTATTTCTCGTTGTGGAGGGTGTTGTGCCCGGCCTCGTTTCCATTTGGTTCGCGCTCGGCGCATTGGCGGCGCTGATATCCTCGTTCTTTTCGGCTCCGTTCTGGCTTCAGACCGTGTGGTTCATCGTTGTATCCGTCGCGTCCCTCTGCCTCACAAGGCCTCTCGCTAAGAAGTATGTCAACAGCAAGGTCAAGCCCACGAACGCTGATGCCGTTATCGGCAGGGAATGCATAGTAACCGAGGATGTGGACAATATACTTGCAAAGGGCAAGGTCTCTGTCAGCGGTCAGGTGTGGACGGCACGCTCTGACAGTGATTCTGTTGTAATTTGCGCCGGAGAGCGGGCAGAGGTGCTCCGCATTGAGGGCGTTAAGTTAATAATTCGGAAAAAACAAGAAAAGGAGTAAAAATCATGGGAGCAGGAACTTATGTTTTCATTGCACTGATCGCAATAATAGTTATTATCCTTATCAGAAACATCAGAATAGTCCCGCAGGCAAAGGCGTTCGTTATTGAGCGTCTCGGCGCATACAAGACCACTTGGGGCGTCGGCCTGCATCTGAAGGTCCCCTTCATCGAAAAGGTCGCCAAGGCTGTAACGCTCAAGGAGCAGGTCGCAGACTTCCCGCCCC
>DCGN01000080.1 GCA_002315275.1 Clostridiales bacterium UBA1777 | reverse complement strand
ATATTTTTTACCGGCTGCAACCTCAGATGTGTCTTCTGCCAGAACCACGATATCAGCGCCGGGCAGGGCGGAAAGATCCTCTCCGTATCTGAGCTTCGCGACACGATGCTGCGTCTGAGAGATCAGGGCGTGCATAACATAAATCTTGTAACGCCGACTCATTATACGCGTATGATAGTCAAAGCTCTTGAAGGGATTGACCTCGGAATTCCGGTGGCATGGAACTCCTCCGGTTATGACAGCGTTGAGATGCTGAGAATGCTGGATGGGCTTGTGCAGATCTATATGCCGGATTTCAAATATGCAAAATCCGTTCCTGCTAAGAAATACTCCGCCGCCGAGGACTACCCTGTTGTTGCCTCTGCGGCAATACAGGAAATGTACCGTCAGCGCGGAGCATACGTTCTTGATGATAACGGGATACTTCAAAGCGGATTGCTCATAAGGCATCTCATTCTGCCCGGGCAGGAGCTCAACTCGATGGATGTTATTGACTATGTTGCCGAAAGCTTTCCCAAGGGCAGCGTTCTGTTCTCGCTCATGAGTCAGTTTACTCCTATGCCGCGCTCCGATAAGTTCCCGGAGCTGCGCGAGCGAGTATGCGGAGACGTAAATGCGTTTCTCATTGCATACATGGAGAAAATGGGCATTGAGGACGGTTACTGGCAGGAAACAGATTCCGCGACCGATGAAATGATACCAGATTTTGATATGACCGGTTTAAAGTAAAGGAGAGAATATTATGGATTACAATGATGTATTGGCAGCAGCAAAAGGCAAGGTAGGCCCATACTGCAAAGCATGCCCCGTATGCAACGGCAGAGCCTGCGGCAACACCATGCCCGGTCCCGGCTGCAAATATCCCGGAAACGCCGCTGCGCGAAATTATGACAAATGGCAGGAGATCTGTGTGAATACAGACACTCTCTGTCCCAATTCCACGCCTGACATATCGTTTGAATTATTCGGACATGTCTTTTCCGCTCCTATATTTATCGCACCGTTCGGCGCACTTGACCTTCACTACGGCCCACTCTATGATGACAGAAGCTATAACCGCATCATGCTGAAGTCTGCCGCCGAATACGGCATTCTCGGCTTTCCCGGAGACGGAGTTGACCCCACTATCATGAAGTATTCCGTTGATGTCATAACAGAGTTCGGCGGCTTGGGTATTCCCACGATCAAGCCGTGGAATAAGGAGTTTCTCTTCGAGAAATTCGACTATATCAGACAGAGAAATGTATTTGCCATAGCCATTGATATTGACGGAGCCGGTCTCCCCTTCCTCAAGAAGATGAATCCCAACGCCGGCAGCAAGTCTGTTGAAGAGATGAGAGAGATAATCAACTATGCGGGTAAGCCGTTTATCCTCAAAGGTATCATGACGGCTAATGGCGCCGAAAAGGCTGTCGAGGCCGGCGCAAGCGCTATAGTTGTTTCCAATCACGGCGGCAGAGTTCAGGGCGGCGTTCCGTCAACGGCCGAGGTCCTGCCCGAGATTGCAGATGCCGTCAAGGGTGATATACGCATCCTTGTTGACGGCGGAATCAGATCCGGCGTTGATATCTTCCGCGCGATCGCGCTCGGTGCCGAGGGTGTGCTTATCGGCCGTCCCGTGATCCCGGCCATATACGGAGCCGGTCAGGAGGGCTTCAATATATTCATGGACAAGCTCACGGGAGAGCTCAAATCCACTATGTCCATGTGCGGTGCATCCGATCTCAAATCGATTTCACGCGATATGGTTCGCGTCTGATGCGGAAATATCCCCAAGCCGAAATCAGTCAATTCGGCTTGGGGATATTTTTTAATCCTTATATTCAAACATCAAGTCGTACATGGAGACGGTGTCCCCGTCTTTGACGCCCTGCTCTTCCATTCTCGCAAAGACTCCGGACTCGCGGAGAATTCTGTCAAAAAACATCATGCTCTCATTATCGGAGAAGTTTACGGTGGAAATAAGCTTCTGCAGCCACGGGCCTTCTACGACCCACACGTCATCGCACTTCTCGATAAGCAGATCCTCCGACGTGTCAATAACGGGCTCGGGAGGAACGTAATCCGCCTCGTAGCTTGCTATCGGAGGAAGCTGCGAAAGCATTCCCGCGCACTCTTTGACAAGCTCTCTCGTTCCTTCATGGGTTACGGCGCTCATCTCATAGAACGTATAACCGAGCTCTTCAACGTGTTTGCGGAGCTTTTCAATGTTCTCTCTGTCGTCACCGAGAAGATCGCACTTGTTTGCGGCAACTATCTGAGGCCTGTCGGCAAGCTCGGGGCTGTACTCCTTAAGCTCAAGGTTGATAGCATCAAAGTCCTCTATCGGGTCCCTGCCCTCGCTGCCTGAAACATCGACAAGATGCACGAGGAGACGGCATCTGTCAACATGGCGGAGGAAATCATGCCCGAGGCCTGCGCCCTCCGATGCACCTTCGATTATGCCGGGAATGTCAGCCATAACGAAGGAAACGCCTTCATCGACATAGACAACTCCGAGATTCGGAAACAGCGTTGTAAAGTGATAGTTTGCTATCTTCGGATGTGCCTTGCTGACAACAGACAGAAGCGTTGACTTGCCGACATTCGGAAAACCGACGAGGCCGACATCCGCAAGGAGCTTTAACTCAAGAGTAATATCATGGCTCTCGCCCGGAAGCCCCGGCTTTGCGAAGCGCGGTACCTGCCTTGTAGGTGTGGCAAAATGCATATTGCCCCAGCCGCCTCTGCCGCCCTTTGCGGCGATCCAATCCTCTCCGGTTGACATATCGTGCATGATCGCGCCTGTCTCTGTATCGCGGATTATAGTGCCTCTCGGGACCTTGATATACAGCGTCTCGCCGTCTTTTCCGTAACAGCGCTTGCCCATTCCGTTTACACCGTTTCCGGCTACATACTTGCGTTTATATCGGAAATCCATCAGCGTGGACATATTATCGTCAACAGTAAAAACAACGTTTCCGCCCTTGCCGCCGTCTCCCCCGTCGGGGCCGCCTGCGGCTATATATTTTTCTCTGTGAAAAGCCACCGCACCGTCTCCGCCTTTGCCGGCGTGAACGGAGATGCGTGCCTTATCTACAAACGATGAAGCCATGTGTACTTACCTCCTTTACAGAAAAAGGCCGGACGAAAAATGTCCGGCCTTTGGGTTGCTCATTACTGGGCGATCTCTTCGTAAACAGAGACCTTCTTGCGGTCCTTGCCCATGCGCTCAAACTTCACGGTGCCATCCACGAGGGAGAACAGAGTGTCATCCTTTCCCTTACCAACGTTGGTGCCGGGATGGATCTTAGTTCCGCGCTGTCTG
>DCGN01000048.1:4668-5379 GCA_002315275.1 Clostridiales bacterium UBA1777 | reverse complement strand
TTCTGATTACAGTATCCAGCCCATCATGTTGTAGAACGGGAACATTACAACTGCGAAGAGAATAGGAACGAGGAAGAACAGTACGGTACCGGTCTTGAGAAGGTCCTTCTCTTCCCACAGGTCATAGCTGAGGCCTGCGACGAAAGCGACGTTCTGGTACGGGAAGAATGCCTGGAAGATGATGCACATGTAGGTTACGATTGCCATGCACTCGCCGGAAACACCGACGGAGGGAGCAATACCCACAAGTACGGGGACGAGAAGTGCCATGCTGGTGCCGATGGAGCCGAGAGCGATGTGCAGGATCTCGATGAGGAAGCAGATGATGAGCAGGCAGACCATCGGGCTGGAGGGAAGGGTGCTGGGGAGGATCTTCTCAACGAGCCATGAGGTGAAGCCGGTGGAGCCCATTGCGCCGAAGGCGAGAACGCCCATGATCATGAATACGGTGGGCCAGCTGATGGAATCGGCAAACTCCTTGAAGCTGATCATGCCGATCTTGGGCAGGCACATCATACCTACGATGAGGAGGGTCGCAAAGCCTGCGCCGATGTGGGTCTTGCCGCCGGTTGCCCAGAACGCGATAGCGATGAGGAACCATACGATTGCCTTCCACTCAACGCCCTTTACCTTGCCGAGCTCCTTGCGCATTGCGGTGATCTTGGCATTGTCGAAGCCCGCTTCGCCCTTCTTGGGCATATACATGAAGTA
>DCGN01000048.1:0-4573 GCA_002315275.1 Clostridiales bacterium UBA1777 | reverse complement strand
CCGAGGGTGGGGTTAAGGCTGAAGCCTGTGTAGAGCAGAACACCGGTGGTGTTTGCAAGCAGGTTTATCATGACCGCTATTCTGCGGACATTGGTGTTGTTCTTGTCAAGTCCGGACAGAGTTGCGATTGAGAGAAGGATCGGGAAGAGGAGAGTCAGCTTGGGGAGAGATGCCGCCATGCCGACGAGGGAGAAGATGAAGCTGAGGATTAAAATTGCGAAGTTTAAGAGCAGGGGATTCTTGATTGAGAAGACGATGGTGGAGAGACGGTGACCGAGACCGCTCTTCTTCATGACTGCCGCGAATGCGAAGCAGGTTATGATGAACCACATTGTCTCCTGAGTCCAGTACTTGAAGAGGACGGCCGGCTCGATCTCGTTTCTCATAAAGACTGCGACGATACCGAGCATGATCATTGAGCCGACTGCGGGGGGAACTGCCTTGGTCAGCCACATACCGATAGTGAGTACGACGACTGCCATTGCGTGCTGACCGGCGATTGTCAGACCTTCCGGTGTGGGCATGAACCACAGCAGGAAGAAGAGTGCCCATACGACGATGAGCCAGAACTGCTTGTTCTTGAGAAGCGGGGTCTTTGCTTCAGGCTTTTTTGCTGCTTCCATTGTGAAATATCCTCCTTGAAAAATTGGTGGTATACACCAGATATTCGGTCGTTCCTGTCGACCTTTGTTAATATCTTATTTATCTTGGAGACTAATGTCGATTGTTTGTGATCATTGATTGAAAAGCATTTGTTAAATTATTAATTCTCACAAACAATTTGCGGAATGGACACAGGTTTTTAGAAATATTGCCATAAGCAAAAAGCAACCGTGACTGTACACGGTTGCCCTGAATGCTGTAACGCTTTGGCTGTCATCTGGATTTATCATCATTCTTGTAGGTCTGCCTTCTTGCCCGGCTTATGCTTGCCGGATGAATGCCCAGATACTCGGCAATGGTGCTGTCACCGAAGCTGAAGATATCGGGATCATTGAAGCTGCGCAGAGTATTCTCGAAAAACTCAATGCGCTCACCTACGCTCCTTATTGAATTCATCTCAAGCGAATTCATGATAAAGCGGAAACGGCCGCAAAGGAAACGGATGATATAGCGGGTGATCTCAATATCGGACTCCATAAGCTCAACAAAAGCCTTCGTCCTGTAACCGATGACCACGGTATCCTTCAGCGGCTTGCAGGTGATGACGCCTGACTCACCGTTTAAAGCGGTAATACCCGCAAGCATACCGGGAGCATACACTCCGCAGCCTATCTTGGTTCCGTCGCTGTTGTTTCTTTCCGTAATGATAATTCCGTCTTTGATAAGCCAGATAACATCATCGGCACCGTAAGCCAGAACATAATAATTGTTCGTATCAAGCTTAAGCTTTCTGCCCTTCAGCTTCTGCTCAAGAACAGCCATAAATTCCTTATTATCCATTTGCAATCCCTCTGCACATATTCCGAAGTGGCACACATGAGTAAATTATAAGTAAAAAAAATAACAATATTTCCTTTTAACCTTAACTCAGTATATGCTTATTTGTCAAGCGATTCGGCGAATAACTGAAATTTTTTGTTATTATTGACAAATGATGTGTCATATAGTATGTGCAAAAAGACAGTAAAAACCCGTCTTTTTGGTAAAACTGCAATACAGACAAGGGGATCGCGCCGCTCAGTTTTTCTTTTCCTTCGGTCTGATCCTTTCCTCGATAAAGCTTATTGCGCGGGGGGCACAGATGAGAAACCACGGTGTAAATTCCTCCGCTCTCTCTGTCATGGCTTTTTTTAGCTCGTCGATATCCCACCAGCGGCACTCGCAGACCTCCTCGGGGTCGGGAGAAAGCGGAGCATTTACCGAGTACTGGCCGATGAAAACATGGTCGCACTCAAACTCTGTCAGGCCGTTGCTGAAGGGATAGCGGTAGAAAAAGCTGAAGCACTCGTCGACGCTGCAATAATCGCTGCCGAGCTCCTCGCGCAGTCTGCGTCTTGCGGCGAGCACGGTAAGCTCACCCGGCTGAGGATGGGAGCAGCAGGAATTCGTCCACAGTCCCGGGCAGTGGTATTTTGAAAGTGCTCTCTTCTGAAGGAGTATCCTTCTGCCGTCGAACAGAAATACCGAAAATGCTCTGTGCAGAAGCGCCTTCTCGTGCGCCTCCATTTTTTCGGCTCTGCCGAGCTCCTTATCATTGTAGTCGACCAATATGACTTCGTTTTTCATGCGTGAACCTCCGAAGGTGATTTTCTATGATAATAACCCGAATCCTTGCTGATTGCAATACCTTTCACACACAAAGTATACGACATTGTATGTGAGTGATACCAACAGGGCACAGCTTTCGCTGTGCCCAAATCGGTTCAAGGAGAATGCGAAGAATGTTACTTCCAGATTTCGCCGTATTCGGTGTCGACCTTGTCCATGAGAGCATCGGAGCCCTTTACAACGGGCGGGAAAAGATTCTTCTTGTCTCTGCCGAGTCTCTCGAAGGGACGGGTGGCCTTGATGACTGCCTTGGAGGTTGCCAGCTTGCCGACAGCCTTGTCCTCGTTGCGGATCATGGGCTCGAGGGGGTTGGACCAGCAGTCGTTTACGATGTCGATGTCGTGGTTGGGCTCGACGCGGGAGGTCATTGCCCAGATGACCTGCTCCATATCGGAGGGGTCGATATCATCGTCAACTACGACGGACATTTTATTGATAAGTGCACCCGGGGGGCACTGTGCAGCCATGTGTGCAACCTGAGTTGCGTGGCCTGCGTACTTCTGGGTGATGGAGGTTACGATCATGGAACGACCGTTGGAGCACTCGGGAACCCAGACGTCCTTAACGCCGGGGATGCCTGCTCTGTTCAGGAATGCCTTGATGTTTGCCGAACGCATTACGGAGAACTGGAAGGAGCAGTCATTGGGCAGAGGTCCCGGAGGCGAACCGAGGAGGATGGGGCAATTTCTGAAGTACATACCGGTAATCTCGACGTAGTACTCCTCACGGATGCCGCCGCCGTAGTAGCCGGTGAATTCGCCGAAGGGGCCTTCGAGGCACTTCTTGTCGGGGTATGCAAAGCCCTCAAGAACTATCTCAGCCTCTGCGGGAACAGGAAGTCCGGTCTTGGGGAGCTCGACAACGGGAACTGCCTCGCCGGTGAGTGCACCTGCCCAGCTGTACTCGTCAACGCCCATGGGAACATCGGAGGAGCCGAGGAGGTAGAACAGGGGGTGTGCGCCTGCAACGAATGCTACGGGGCAGGGCTCGCCTCTATCCCAGTACTTCTGACGGATGAGGTTGCCGTGGTGACCCGGGGAGATGTAGTTGCCGACTCTGTTCTTGTCGTGCTGCATTACGCGGTAGGTACCGCAGTTTACCCAGCCTGTGTCGGGGTCCTTATGGACCTGGAAAATGCCGGTGCCGATGTAACGGCCGCCGTCGTTCTCATGCCACTCGGGAACAGGGATCTTGTAGAGGTCGACATCCTCGTCCATAAGCTTGTTCTCAAAGATGGGGCCGTCTTCCACTACCTGATAGGGGAAATTCTTCTGCTTCTCACCGAGGGTGTTGACAATGCCTGCGAGCTTGTCTGCAAGACCGAGCTTGGTGAACTTGCCGTCAAGACCGAGAACTGCCGCCATGGTGTCTGCGTTGCACATGGAGCCTACCATCACGCGGAAGCCTTCGGGATAACCTTCGAAGTTATCGAAAAGGATCGTGGGGCCGTACTTCTGTGCGTTTCTGTCGGTGATACCGCCGACAACGTGCTTGAGGGGAACACCGTTGAGCTTCTTCAGCTGACCGATGCTCTCGAGCTTCTCAAGATGCTTTCTGAGATCATAAACTGACATTGTTTTCCTCCTTAGTTTGATTTTTGTATTTCAAAAACAAGTTTTAATGAAGATCTGAGGCTTAGGCGCAGAGCGCAATGCAAGCCTTCCCGCAGGCAAAGCCCTATGCTTTGGCTGCGGTTTAATCCGTCCCCTGCCACGGGCGGAAGTCATCGAATGTAAGTCCGAACTGCATGAGTATCTTACCGATGATGTGGTTGACCTGCTCTGTGACGGTCTTTGAGCCGTTATAGAAGGTCAGCATCGGCGGGACTATGACACAGCCGAGCTCTGATGCGGCGAGCAGATTTTTAAGATGAACTCTGCCGAGCGGCATCTCACGGGGTACGAGCACTACCCTTCTGCCCTCCTTGAGGCATACGTCAGCCGCGCGGAGCACCAGATTGTCCGTATATCCAGTTACGATACCCGCAAGGGTCTTCATGCTGCAGGGCATCACTATCATTCCGTCTGTCACAAAGGAACCGCTTGATATCGACGCCGCCATATTGTGAGCGTCGTGCAGATAATCCGCGAGAGAGAGAAAATCCTCATAATCGAGCTTCGTCTCAAGCTCCCAGTTGCGGTGTGCGGCATCAGAGACGACAAGATGTATCTCACAGTCGGGTACTGTTTTAAGTGCCTTCAGCAGGTAATAGCACATCTCGACGCCTGTTGCGCCGGACACGCCGACAACGATTCTCATAAAAGTTACTCCTGATTTTTCTGATTACAGTATCCAGCCCATC
>DCGN01000090.1 GCA_002315275.1 Clostridiales bacterium UBA1777 | reverse complement strand
CGGGGAAGCCGCAGCCGCCGCAGTTGGCACCCGCGAGGCAATCGCGGACAGCCGCCTGCTTGGGGTCGACCTCAACATAGAAAATCTTTGATGCAAAGGCGAGGACGGCGCCGAATATGCCGCCGAGCACGCCGAGCACGAGGATGGAAAACAGAATAGTCTTCATATCTTTCTCTCCTCCTTATACGGGTATCGACATACCGCTGAAGCCCATGAACGCAAGGGCCACGAGAGCGGCGGATACGAGGCAGATTGCGAAGCCGTCAAAGCACTCGGGATAATCGGAGAACTCGACCTTCTCGCGCACGGATGCGAACAGCACTATCGCGAGCAGGAAGCCCACGCCGCCCGTCACACCGTAGACGACGGACTCGATGAAGTTGTAGTCATTCTGAACGTTCAGAAGCACGACACCGAGAACGGCGCAGTTGGTGGTGATAAGGGGCAGGTAGATGCCGAGCGCGGAGTACAGCGACGGGACGGACTTCTTCAGGAACATCTCGACGAACTGGACGAGAGCCGCGATAACGAGGATGAACGCGAGCGTCTCGAGGAAGCCGAGGCCGAGCGGGATGAGCACGTAGTGGTCAACGACCCAGCAGATCGCGGAGGCGAGACCCATAACGAAGATGACCGCGAGACCCATGCCGGTGGCGGTGTCGGTCTTGTTGGAGCAGCCGAGGAACGGGCAGCACCCGAGAAACTGCGAGAAGATGAAGTTATTCGTCAGGATAGCGCCGAGGGATATCGTTACTATAGTGCTGAAACTCATTTATCCTCAGCCTCCTTTCCCTTAAGAGCGGCTTTTTCGGCCTTCTCGGCCTCAGCCTTCTTTTTTGCGCTCTTCTTCAGCGCATACTGCATGACCGCGAGCAGCACACCCAGCGTAAGGAATCCGCCGAACGGCAGGTTCAGTATCGAAGCGCCGAAGTTGGAGTTAAACAGCTGGATGCCTGCGCCGGTACCGTCAAGCGTGAAGCGGAAGCCGTTCGTCACGTCGATGAGGCCGCCGCCGAAGCGGCCGGAGCCGAGGAATTCGCGGACAACGCACATGATGATAAGCACTATCGTGTAGCCGAGACCCTGGAAGATACCGTCAAAGAACGATGCGCCTATGGGCATCTTCTGGCAGAACGCCTCAGCGCGGCCGATGATGATGCAGTTAACAACTATCAGCGGGATGAACACGCCGAGCGCCTCGCTCAGCGCGGGGATGAACGCCTGCAAAAGCAAATCGACTATCGTGACGAAGCCGGCTATAACGACAACGAATATCGCGAGGCGTATCTCCTCGGGGATGATCTTTCTGATCGCGGAAACGACCACGTTGCAGCAGGTGAGGATTATGAGGACCGACAGACCCATGCCGATGCCGTTGAAGAGCGTCGTCGTGATGGCCATCGTGGCGCACATGCCTATCTGCTGTACGAGCACGGGGTTATTGGTGACAAGGCCTTCGCCAAACTGTTTTTTAATGTTCATTCAGCGTTACCTCCTTAGTTCAGACCCGACACGGCATCTATCGCGAGAGCGGCAGCGGCCGTAACGGTTCTGGAAGTGATAGTCGCGCCGGTGAGAGCATCAATGTCGCCGCCGTTCTTCTTGAGAGCCATATCGGCACCCTGACCGACGAACTGAGCACGCCAGTTAACGCCCACCTCTGCGGTGCTTGCGGCGTTGGCGCCGAGGCCGGAGGTCTCGGAGTGCTTGATGATCGAGATGCCGGTGCACTTAAGATCCTTGTCAACGCCGACTGCCATCGTGATCATGCCCTGCGCGCCGGAGAACGTTGTCTCCACAACGTAGCCCTCGCCGCCGGAGCACTTGCTGATGCTGTCTATCGTGGGATACTTCTCCGCGTCGAAGGAGACGCCCTCATATCCTGCGGACTTGAGCACCGCGGCGTATGCGTTTTCGGTCTTTTCCTTGTTTATCGCGGCGATCCTGTCCTTGGTCAGCTCATTGACTGCGCCGAGGATGCCTGCGGTTATCGCGCAGATGAGGAACAGAACGAGAGCAAGCTTTACTATCTTATTCATTTCGCCGCCTCCTTTGCTGCCTTCTTTGCTGCTTTTTCAGCCGCAATGTCCTCCTTGGAAACGCCGAACTGATGTCTGCGGAAGGCCTTGTCAATAGCCCATGCGCAGAGGTTCATGATGAGTATCGCGTAGGAAACGCCCTCGGGGAAGCCGCCGAAGTAGCGGATCATTATCGTCAGTATGCCGCAGCCGCAGCCGTACAGCAGCTGGCCGGGAAGCGTGACGGGGGAGGTGGCGTAGTCGGTGGCCATGAAGAACGCGCCGAGGAAGAGTCCGCCGGAGAAGAGGTTTGCGAGCATCCACTGGACGTTGGTGTAGCTGTCTCCGCCGCCGCCGAAGACGAGCGTGATGACGGCCACCGTGCCGATGAAGGCCACGGGGATGCGCCAGGAGATGACCTTGCGGATGATGAGGTACAGTCCGCCGACGGTGAGCGCGATAACGCTGAGCTCGCCGATGCAGCCGGGAACGACACCGATGAGGAGATTTTTCACCGTGTAGTATACGGGGAGAGCCTCACCGGACTTTAAGTAGGACAGCGGGGTGGCCATCGAAACGGCATCCACCATCGCGGGGGAGGAGAGCGTTGCGGGCTTTGCCCATGCGGCCGTCATATTGATGGTGTAGGAGCTCAGCAGAAACGCGCGGCCCGCGAGAGCGGGGTTGAGGAAGTTCTTGCCGAGGCCGCCGTATAGCTGCTTGACGACGACTATCGCGAAGAACGTGCCGATTATCGGCATCCACCACGGAGTGGACGTCGGCAGAGTGAGCGCGAGGAGAAGACCCGTTACTACGGCGGAGAGGTCTCCTACGGAGCAGTCCTTCTTCAGGAGCTTGCGGTAAAGCCACTCGAAGAATACCGCCGAGATGACGGACGATGCGATGACGATGAGCGGCTTGCAGCCGAACTGCCATACCGCAACGCCTACGGCGGGGAGCAGCGCTATAATCACATCGAGCATCAGCCTGCGGGTATCGGTAGTCGTCCTTACCTGCGGCTGATACGCAACGTCAAGGATAATTCTTTCTTTTTTCTCAGCTGCCATTATTTAGCCTCCTTTGCTGCGGCGGCCTCGGCTGCGGCCTTTTCCTTGGCGGCCTTAGCCTGGAACATCAGCTTGGCCGTCTTGAAGGCGTGCGTCAGAGGCATTCTCGCGGGGCAGTTATATGCGCAGCTGCCGCACTCGAAGCAGTCGGTAATATGGTATTTTGCCATGTTCTCGTAGTCGCCCTTGGAGTAATACATGTACATGAACACGGGCTCGAGGTTCATCGGGCAGACCGTGATGCATTTGCCGCAGCGGATGCAGGTGGGATTATCGACGTGTCTGTCCTCTTCTTCCGTAAAGAACAGCACGCCCGCCGTGCCCTTTATCGTGGGCGCGTCAAAGCTTGTGGCGCATATACCCATCATCGGTCCGCCGAGGACTATCTTGCGCGGTGTCTTCACGAAGCCGCCGCACTGCTCTGCGAGGTAGCCGAACGGAGTGCCGACTCTGGTGAGAGCGTTCACGGGAGCCTTGAGAGCGCTTCCCGCAACGGTGACTATTCTCTCTATGCAGGGCTTGCCCTCATAGCACGCCTGATATATAGCGTAGGCCGTGCGCGTGGAGACGACGTTGCAGCCGACACCGGAGGGGATGCCGCCGGGCTTGACCTCGCGGTTCGTCACGGCCTTGACCTGCATTTTCTCGCCGCCCTGAGGGTACTTCACGTTCTCCGGCACTATCTCGACGCCGTACTTGGCGGGGTCGAGAGAGCTGAGGAGCTTGATAGCGTCAGACTTGTTTTTCTCAATGCCGTAGTAGGCCTTCTCAACGCCGCTGGCTATGCGCACGAGCTCGATGCCCTTGAGGAGCTGTTCGGGGAAGTTCAGCATAGTGAGATGGTCGCCGTTAAGATAAGGCTCGCACTCTGCACCGTTGATGATGAGCTTGTCGACCTTGCCGATGCCGCCCTTGATCTTGAACGCTGTCGGGAACATAGCGCCGCCCATACCGACGATGCCAGCCTCTCTCATGCGGGCGAGGATGGCCTCGGGATCCTTGAGCTCCTCCTCCGAGAGAGGAGCGAGATCCTCGCAGGGGGTGTCGAGTCCGTCATTTTCAATGACAACGGACATTATCATGTCTCCGAGGGGGTGCGGTCTCGGCTCGATGGCAACGACCTTGCCGGATACGGAGGCGTGGACCGGAGCGGAAACGGGAGCGGGATTCTCGCCGATCTTCTGACCCATCTTCACATAGTCTCCGACAGCCACGAGGGGCTTGTTGGGAGCGCCTATGTGCTGAGCCATGGGGATCACGACCTGGGGTGGCGGTGTGATGACGGTGACAGGAGTCTCGGGAGACTTCATGTACTTGGGGTGCACGCCGCCTTTGAATTTGTAGGACATAAGCTTCACCTCGAAAAAATATTGACCGTGGGGATGCCTCCCCTAAGATATCTGATGCCATAATACCACAAAACGACAGCCGTTGTCCATAGATTTAGCTGCAAAAAACGACACTCTATTGGACAAAGTATTAACAATCAAGTCAAAAAAATAACGATTACGCGTGCTTTTCATCCAATTTGCACAAAAAAAGGCGATATCGTGCGAAAATGCATCCAAACGGGCACGAGCGGGGGCAAAACGCCCCCATCCGGCTTTATAATGCAGCTTGTTCGTCGCGTCCGTGCGAGCTTCCCCCGAACGGCAAAGCTCAAAGGCGGATCCGTAGGGTCGAGCGAGGCGCTTGCTGTTTACACATACCCCCGTAGGGACGAGCGCAGCGAGTCCGCCTCAAGCCTCCCCTTACCCAACATAACCCAACGGTGCACCGCGGACTCTCTCGGCGTTGCCTCGCTCGCCCCTACGACTGTGGCGGGGCTACACATACCCCCGTAGGGACGAGCGCAGCGAGTCCGCCGCATCCCTCGTAAAAATTATTAACATAACACTTGACGATGGAACAAATAGGCTGTATAATATTCTCATCCCACAGAGGAATAATTTGAGAAAGGAGAAACACTATGCATACTCTCAAGAAGATTTTCTGGCCCCTCGTTTTCGGCAACACCGAATATGCAAAATGGACCATCCTCAAGGCAATCTACGACTTCATAGACAACGATTTCCACTGGTAATTTACTCTGCTGTTAACGTATAGAAATCCGGATGCTTGATCGGCTTGATCAGGTGTCCGGATTTTTTATACCCTCTTTCTTCTTTCCGTGCGCGGTGCTATACTTATAATACCTGCATGAATTGCCCTTTTGGGAGGAATAACACGGACAATCTCCGCCTTGATACAAACACCCTCCCTGCCGAGAGAGTGCGTCAGCATCGTCAGGCTTGCGTGGAGGCGGTGAATTAACAATTCTTTTACGCATATGTGCAGCCTCCCTCTTGAGAATATTTCTATATTGTGCTAAAATGTATATAAATTCACAGTACCTTTCGGCTCATTATTCGTATAAACGATTGGAGAGATGATACTATGCAGAAAAAACTCAAGAGCTTCTTCCTGAATGACGATCTGTTCCTTTGGCTGACGGTCGCGAATATGTTTATCTGTGCGCTGTACGCGCTGTTCTGCTTCATCCCGGGCTTTGCCTGCTCGGATTTCGTGCTCGGCATAATGATCCTCATCATCGCCGTGTGCGTGATGGCGCTTTACGCGTCCTACAGAGGGCATAACAAGAACGTCATGAAGGGTCTCATGGGCGCGCTTCTGATGGCGATGCTTATGATGTCCGTCCAGCGCCTTAAGACAGACCCCCTCTTCGGCACGGTCCAGACCCTGCTTGTCGCCGCGCTCATGGCTGAGCACTTCAGCATCAACGGCAGGCATCAGCAGAGCCCGAAGGGTGTGCACGCCAATCAGGTGCTCGCGATCCTTATCGTCGTGAATGCCGTTGTGTGGAACATCGTCCGCCCGACGACGATCAACGCCGTGTTCTCAATCCTCGAGATCGTTGTCGCGTGCAGCACGGTGGGCTCTGTAGTCTGCATAGAATCCAAGCTTGATTCCTTCCGCGCCGAGCGCGAGAACGCCGGCTGGACGGAGGAAAAGGGCTACCCCGAGGAATATGACAGAACCAAGAATTACGGAAAGTAAGGAGATCGTGAACAATGGAAAATGAAATAGAAAAGACCCTCGGCGAAAACATAGTTGATGACGAGAAGCTTGAGAGCGCAACGGGCGGGTCAAGGTCCAAGGCCGCCAAGCTCATCACGCAGGTGCCGAAGCATGTGTGCAGCAATAATCCCCTCGGCAGACTGACCGGCAGGTACGGCACGCTCGTACCCTCCTCCGCCGTCAGCCGTGACGGCAAGCAGCTTTTCACCTGCTCCAAGTGCGGCATGACGGGCTATATCCAGTTCTGCGCCGACAGAAGATACTGCTACCTCATCGCCACCAAGACAATTTCGAACGGCCCCGTAGAGCTGTAATATATCAGCCCCTACAACTCCAAACTCCACACTATATAAACCGACGGCCCTTCCATATCGGAAAGGCCGCCGTTTTTATGCGTTTTTCGGTTTCATCGTGTACAGATTCCGGAATAATTATTCGCCGTCGTTTTCGCCGGTACCGTCGCTGTCTTCTTCGCCGTTTTTCTTGATCTTGAGAATTGCCTTGACTCCCAGAACGATTACCACGATCACGCCCATGCAGATGAACGGGCCCGCGGGGTCAGATGCGATATAAGCCATCAAAGTATCCAATAAATAAGCTCCTCCGTAAGATGGAATTTTCTATAATATAATATTCACTTAACCGTCCTCTTCCTCGGGAACCTCGATATATACCCACGAGCTGTTTGACGGCAGATAGTTGATGACAACGGGGATGAGCCTGTTCTCTGCCTTGCCCGACAGCACGGACGGCGTAATATCCTGCAGATTGTAGCTGTAGGTGTACTTGTCCGTCTCGTAATATACTCTGTCGAATATCTTCATGAAGAGCGTGGCATCCTGCCCGGTGGCCGTGTCGGCTCTTACGAGCGCCTGCGGGGAGTAGCAGTAAACGGAGAGCTTGCCCTCGCGCTCCTTGAGCTGGTTGGCAACGCTTATCGCGAAGCCGCACACAGCCGTCACGGGGGAGGGCGTGGTGGACATATCCGCCGTGTAGCCTATCTGAACTCCCTCGGGGAGCGTCGGGTGGCGGAGATCCGCGAGGACTACCTCGTCAAAGCCCATATCGTAAAGCTCGTTGCACAGCTGGACTATGTACGTGCGTATCTCGTTGGAGTAGGGGTCGAGCCATGTGCCGCTGTCGTCACGGTAGGGGAAGCCGTTGTTGGAGAGAAAGAACGAGCCCGTGCGCGTTGCGAGGAGCTCATCGATGCAGCAGCTTATCTTGGCCACGAGGTACACGCCGCTCTCGTTGAGCTTGTCCATGACCTCGGAAAACTGCGAGGACTGCTGAGACGCAACGTAAAGCCCGTAGTCCTTGGCGAGCTGTGTCTGAGAATCCCACATCAGCGAGCCCTTGCTCGTTTTCATTTCGAGCATGAGCGCGTTGCCGGAGATAAGTCTTGCGAGGTACTCGTCGATCTTCTCGGGGGTTATCTCGTCCGCGCTGACGTATATGGCGCGCAGCTCTGATACCTTGCCGTCCACCGTGGGCGTGACGGACGAATAGTCGGGCTCCCGGAACACGATGCTCGCGTTCACCTCGTCGAACACCTTCACCTCGTTGCCGTTGGCGTCGATCGTCGTCTTCTCCTCCATCATAGGCAGCACGACGGAGACGCTGTCCTTTTCGATGACAGCGTACTTCTGCAGACCGTAAAACAGCACTATGACGAGGGCGACGATACCGAGCAGCAGCGCGACGGGAATGAACGCCATGCTGCGCTTCTGCCGCCTGCCCTTGTAGAATTGGGGTGTTCTTGCCAAAGCCATTCCTCCAAAGCGGTTAGTAACTTAACTGGTAGGAGCTTACTCCTCCTCGAGCATGTTGATCCTGCGGATGTGGCGCTGATCGTTTGAGAAGGGGGTATCGAGGAAGGTGTCAACTATCTTGAGAGCGAGGCCGGGGCCGACGACTCTTGCGCCGAGGGCGAGCATGTTTGCATCATTGTGCTCGCGGGTGGCGGCGGCGGAGAAGCAGTCCCCGCAGAGGGCACAGCGGATGCCCTTTATCTTGTTTGCGGAGATGGAGATGCCGATGCCCGTGCCGCAGACGAGGATGCCTCTGTCGCACTCGCCGGAAGCGACTGCGCGTGCGGCCGCCTTGCCGAAAACGGGGTAGTCGCAGCTTGCTTCGCTGTATGTGCCGAAATCCTTATATTCGAGGCCGCGTGCTTCAAGATGCCTGATTATCTCCGTCTTGAGCGCGTAGCCGCCGTGGTCAGAACCTAATGCTATCATTTTCGATTTGCCTCCAAAGAACAAAGTACATATTATAATATCACGTTTTCCGCGCGATTACAATAGTAGGGTGAACATTGTTCGCCCTCAAGCCTTCCCCTTAAGTAAGGGGAAGGTGGCACGAAGTGCCGGATGAGGTCTAACGGCTCACGCCCCGAACCTGTGCACCTTCATATTCTCAAACTCGCCGTTTTCGCAGTAATACACCGCGTTTTCATCCCCCGAATATACGAACGACACCCTCGTCGCCCATTTTCCGGGCTGATATACTGCCTTGAGTATCTCGACCGCACCGCCGATGTCGAGCGCGCCGCATCCTCTGAGCATTGCCTCGGCCTTCTCAAAGCGGTCTGAGCCGAAGAACGGGTTCGTCATGTCCTGCGGCCTCGCTATCACGGGAAAGTTCGCGCA
>DCGN01000149.1:15633-17340 GCA_002315275.1 Clostridiales bacterium UBA1777 | reverse complement strand
TACAAGCTCGTTCCCGAGGCACTCAAGAGACTCGGCATAAAGCATCTTTTCCCCGTGCCCGAGCAGATGGTGATCGACGGCAGCTTCCCGACGGTCGTGAGCCCCAACCCCGAGAATCCCGAGGGCTTCTATCTCGCGGTTGACCTCGCAAAGAAGGTTGACAGTGACCTTATAATCGGCACAGACCCCGACTCCGACAGAATAGGCACGATGGTACGTAAAAACGGCGAATACCGCACGGTTACCGGCAACCAGCTCGGAATCCTCCTTCTTGACTATATTATCAGAGCCAAGAAGGCAACAGGCACTCTGCCCGAGAACGCCGGCACGGTCGCAAGCATAGTCACCTCCGCAATGGCAAGAGTCGTTGCAGAGGCAAACGGAGTACACTTTGAGGACACGTTCACGGGCTTTAAATTCATGGCCGAGCGCGTTGCCGAATGGGAAGCAGCGGGCAGCTATGAGTACATTTTCGCCTACGAAGAGAGCTACGGCTACATGATGGGCGACTATGTCCGCGACAAGGATGCCGTGACCGCGGCTATGATGGTAGCAGAGATGGCGGCCTTCTACAAGAAGCAGAACATGACCCTGCTTGACGCGATGGATGCACTCTACGAGAAGTACGGATACTTTATGGAGAACACCGTTAATCTCGTTATGCCGGGTGTTGACGGCCTGCAGAAAATGGCCGAGCTCATGAGCTCGCTCAGAAACGATCCCCCGCAGAAGATAGCGGGCATAGATGTCCAGCGCCTGAGAGACTATAAGGACGGCAGCATTTACGTTACCGGCCTCGGCAAGGTAGACAAGACTCCGTTCGCCGGCTCGAACGTTCTCTACTTTGAGCTTGCAGACGGCTCAAGCTTCATCATCCGTCCGTCCGGCACCGAGCCCAAGATCAAGATTTATATTCTCACCCGCGGCAAGAATGCCGAGGAGTGCAAGGGCAAGATAGATAATTATCTCGGCTATGTCGAAACGCTGAAAAAATGAAGCTTTTGATAGATCTGTTTCTGGCATTTGCCTCCGTCGGCGTGATGACGTTCGGCGGAGGCTATGCCATGCTCCCGATACTCGAGCGTGAGATAGTCGAGAAGCGCGGCTGGGCAACGAACGAGGAGCTGATGGACTACTATGCCGTCGGCCAATGCACGCCGGGCGTTATCGCCGTCAATACGGCAACGTTCGTCGGGAAAAAGCTTGCGGGTAATATAGGCGGCGTGTTAGCAACGCTCGGCGTTGTGTTCCCGTCCGTCGTGATAATCAGCGTGATCGCAGGAATACTGCAGAATTTTTCCGATATCCCCGCAGTCAAGAGCGCGTTTGCGGGCATAAGAGTATGCGTGTGCGTGCTTATCTTCAACGCGGTAGTAAAGCTCTGGAAGAGCGCGATCAAGGACAAGGCCGCGCTTATCTTATGCGCTGCGGTTTTTGCCCTCTCCGTGTTTCTTGATATTTCCCCCGTGGCGTTCGTTCTCTTTTGCGGAGCGGCGGGCATACTGCTTACGAAGCTGGGGGTGCGCGGAAAATGATGCTGTACCTTCGACTGTTTTTTGAGTTTTTCAAGACGGGGCTTTTCTCGGTAGGCGGCGGAATGGCAACGCTTCCGTTCCTCTATGATATGAGCTCGCGCCATCCCGAATGGTTTTCTCCCGCAGACCTTGCCAATATGATAGCCGTTTCGGAATCGACTCCCGGCCCTAT
>DCGN01000149.1:0-15437 GCA_002315275.1 Clostridiales bacterium UBA1777 | reverse complement strand
GGCATTCTCGTTGTGAAGATATCCTTGTTTGACTTTGATGCGTTTAATGCAAGCGGTGCGATTGCCGATGTGTTCAAGTGGAAGGCAATAGCTTTGGCGGCTGTGCTGATAGTATTGACAAGGTATATAAAGCCGGTTAAGAAGCTTCATCCGATAGTTTTTATCGCATTTTCGGCAGTTGTAGGTGTTCTGCTCGGCTTCTAAAAGAACAGGCCTCCGAGAATGAGAGAAAGAACAACTGAAAATAACGCACATACAAGGCGCCCGGGAAGATATAGGGTGCCTTGTATTTTTGTGCCCGACAGCACGGCCAACGTCTGAAAATGCACGGACATGCTTCCATAGCCCATTATTCCCGAGGCAAGGGCAAGGCTTCCGGCGCTGAGCGTCAAGCCGCGCATGCTGCCGATACCGCTTCCAAGCTCGAATAATCCGCTGAGAAGCGCGGTGCAGTACGAAGCATCAAGCCCCGTTATGCGGGATATGCCGTCCGCAAGGGCGGGCAGTATTCCGGAAGAGCGAAGAAGCCCCGTCACCACGGCGAAGACGATTACAAACCCGCACACGGATAGGACGGAGAGAACGCTTGCCTTTACGCAATCCGTGAAGATCACAGAAAAGCCTTCGGACGGAGGAGAAGAAAGCTCGGGCTGAGGCTTTTCGGGTGCAGACGCTTTTACCCATCGGAAAACAAGCCCCGTAAGTGCGGCGGAGACTATGTGGATAAGATAGAGCGCAAGCCCTGCGGAGGGGGACGAAAAAATCCCCGAGCCGATTGCGCCAATGATAAACGCGGGGCCGGAATTACTGCAGAACGTGAGAAGCTTCTCGGCCTCGGCGGTGCTTACGGCGCCGCTCTTTTCCATATCGGCAACGTATGACGCACCCATAGGATACCCGCCGCAGAGGCCGACGAAAAAAGCGGAAAAGCCCTTGCCCGAAACGCAAAACAGCTTTTGCCCGATGGGTTCAAGCGAGCAGGACAGGAGCTGAGGCAGACCAAGCCTGCTGAGAAGGGAGGATGCTGTAAAAAACGGGAACAGCGACGGAATGATGAGCTGTGAGCAGAGTATAAGCGCATCGGCAGCGCTTTTTATGACCTCACCCGATGCAAATATCAGCACAAAAAATGCGCTCAGAACAGATAATAACGGTAGCAGCTTTTTCGTTTTGAACACCTCTTCCCGTGTATCAAGCTATTCCGCACGGCATAGGTTTATACTGACGGGGAGGTGCGGAAATGAGTAAAGCGGAGCGGTGCGTAAGAGGACTCGAGGAAAAGCTATCCGAGCTTGAAGGCGACGGCGTGAGCGTGATGTCGGGAAGAAGGCTCTATCTGAACGGCCACAAGGGCATTATAGAGCTCAGCTCCGAGTGTATCGAGGTGGGCCTGCGGCGCGGAAAGCTGAGCATAAGGGGCTCAGATTTGGCGCTTCAAGCCATGAATGACAGAGAACTGATAATCACCGGGAGAATAGGGAGTGCCGAGTGGGAATAAAGCTTCTATCTGATATGACGGAGATAACCGTACAGGGAGACAGAGCGGAAAACGTGATAAACGGATGTATCTGCTCGGGGATCGCGGTGAGCAGCGCGGAGCGGGTGGACGTATTCACCGTAAAGCTGTCTGTACATGAGAGCGATGCGAAAAAAGTGAAAGAGATATGCAGAAGAAACATGTGCGACGTATTAGAGCTGCGCCCGTCCGGAATGAGTCTTGCGAGGAATACGGCGAGGCAAAGAGCAAGCCTTGCTGTCACCGCGGCGTTTTTCACGGCACTTCTGCTTGCCTCGTCGCTTTTTATCTGGAAGATAGATATAGAAGGGAATACCGTTCTCACGGAAGGAGAGATACTGCGAGAACTTTCAAGGTGCGGCGTGGATATCGGCGCTTACTGGCCCTCCGTCAAGGCGGACAAGGTGCGCTCGGCCGTGCTTCGTGAGCTCTCCGATGCGGCGTGGCTCACGGTGAACGTGAGCGGGTCCCGTGCGAAGGTGATAATACTTGAAAAATCGGATGCGCCTGAGGTATATGACGAGTATGCTCCTGCGGATATCATCGCCGCAACGGACGGAGTTATAACGGACATATCCGTTCTGAACGGTTATTCGGAGCTTTCAAGGGGAAGTACGGTCACCGCGGGAGAGACGCTCATAAAAGGAACTGTCGGGAGTATTGCGGGGGAAGAACGTAAGCTTCGCGCGAAGGGCGAGGTGTGGGCGGACACGGTGAGAACGCTGACAGCCGTGTGCCCGCTGCTGACAAGCACGGAAAAAGGCGACTGCAGAAAATATGCTTCATTAAAAATAGGAAAAAGAAGAATAAATATAGGCGCAGAGAGTGGAAAAAGTATTGACGGATGTGATAAAATAACAACTGAGTATAAAATGGGAATAAAGGACTTGTTTGCGCTTCCGCTTTCGCTCCTGATAACACAGACATCGGATGTTAAACCGTGCGGTCATGCCGGGGCAGACATGCAGGCTGTAAAGGCGCGGCTTCTATGCAATCTTGACGGCGCGATAGACGGAAAAGTCCTTTCTTATGAGTTTTCATCGTATACGGAAGAAACTGCGGTTTACATAACATTAACGGCGCGCTGTAATGAGAACATAGCAAAGCTGAGCGAGAGCGCGTATACTGCGCCGTGAAAGGATTATTATATGATCGAACGCACAATAGAAGCAGAGAGAATGGAGCATGTGATCAGCGTGTTCGGCTCTTTTGATCAGAATTTGAGGATAATTGAGACCGAGCTCGGAGTTAAGGTTCAGGACAGAGACGCGATGATCCATATCTCCGGTGAGGAAGAGGCCGTAATGCTTGCGGAGAAGGCCATAAACGGGCTTCTGTCGCTTTCTGCGCGCGGGGAGAATATCGACGCCCAGAACGTGCGCTATATCCTCAAGCTCGTTTCAGAGGGCAAGGAGAGCATGCTCAATGAGCTCGCGGGAGACGTGATATGCATCACGGCGAAGGGCAAGCCCATCAAGCCGAAAACTCTCGGCCAAAAGGAATACTGCAAGGCCATCGCTAAAAACACAGTTACGCTCGGAATAGGCCCTGCCGGTACCGGCAAGACGTATCTCGCCGTTGCCGAGGCCGTTGCGGCTTTCCGCGCAGAGCAGGTGAATAGGATAATCCTCACGCGGCCTGCTGTTGAGGCAGGAGAGCGCCTCGGCTTTCTTCCGGGTGACCTGCAGAGCAAGGTTGACCCTTATCTGAGACCTCTTTACGATGCGCTTTTCGATATGCTCGGCGCCGAGACATATCAGAAATATCTCGAAAAGGGCAACATCGAGGTCGCGCCGCTTGCGTATATGCGCGGCCGCACGCTTGATGACAGCTTCATAATCCTTGATGAGGCACAGAACACCTCGCGCGAGCAGATGAAGATGTTTCTCACGAGAATAGGCTTCGGGTCAAAGGTCGTCATCACGGGCGATGTGACTCAGATAGACCTCCCCGAGGATAAGACGAGCGGACTCAAGATAGCGATGAAGGTTCTGAAGGATATTGACGATATCGCGATATGCGAGCTTACGGGCGCGGATGTTGTTAGACACAGGCTTGTCCAGAAGATAATCGAGGCGTATGAGGTGTTCGAAAAGAAGGAGCCGCCCGAACAGAAAAAGCCCGCGGCAAACAAATACAGAAGAGGGCAGAACTGATGGAGCGTGAGATATATGTAAGCCGCGAGATCGTCGGTCTCGGGCATAATAATGCCGCAAAGCTGATCAAAAAGGCGATAACCGCGGCGCTTGACGCCGAGGGTGTGGATGCGCCGTGCATCATCAGCGTTATGCTGACGGATGATGAGGGCATCAGAAGCGTAAACAGCGAATTCCGCGGTATAGACAGGGCAACGGACGTGCTGAGCTTTC
Source organism: Clostridiales bacterium UBA1777 (assembly GCA_002315275.1). Classification (GTDB taxonomy): domain Bacteria; phylum Bacillota; class Clostridia; order Oscillospirales; family Oscillospiraceae; genus Limivicinus. Next base: position 11,552 of record DCGN01000149.1, on the reverse strand, counting down.
CGCTCAATGAGCTGACGGCTGGAGAGTTTGACGCCGATTCCTGCGAGAGAGACCTTGACACCGGCGCAGTCATGCTCGGAGATATGATGATATCCGTTCCGAGGTGCGAGGCGCAGGGCGAGGAATTCGGCCACGGCTTTGAGCGCGAGGTGATGTACCTTGCGGTGCATTCAACGCTTCATCTGCTCGGCTACGACCATGTGGACGAGGGCGAAATGAAAAAACAGATGAGAGCAAGAGAAAAATTCATTATGGGAGATAAATACGATGACTAAAGCTGCAATGATAACTATATGCGGAAGGCCGAATGTCGGCAAGTCCACGCTGACGAACGCTCTCGTAGGAGAGAAAATAGCCATAGTATCCGACAAGCCGCAGACTACGCGCAACAGAATTACCGCCATAGTCGAGCACGGCGAAACGCAGTTCGTCATCATGGATACGCCGGGCTTCCACAAGCCCAAGACGCGCCTCGGAGATTACATGGTAAACGTGGTCAAGGAGAGCGTGAGCGATGTTGACCTTGTCATGCTGCTCGTAGAGCCGATTCCGGCGATAGGCCCTCAGGAGGAGGCGCTTATAGAGCGCATCGAGCAGGCAGGCGTACCCGCAATACTCATTATCAACAAGATAGACACTATCGAAAAGCTCAAGCTTCTTGAGGTGATAAAGATCTACTCCGAGCGCTTTGAGTTTGATACCGTTCTTCCCATCAGCGCAAAGACGGGTGAGGGCAAGAAGGAGCTCATGGCAGAGCTTGAAAAGTACGCTGTCGAAGGGCCGCATCTGTTCCCGGATGATATGATCACCGATCAGCCCGAGCGCCAGATATGCGCAGAGCTTATGAGAGAAAAGCTCCTTCTCTGCCTTGACAAGGAGATACCTCACGGCACGGCGATAGAGATAACGAAGTTCTCCGAGCGCGATGACGGCATAATCGACCTTGAGGCAACGATCTTCTGTGAAAAGGAGAGCCATAAGGGCATCATAATCGGCAGGAAGGGCGCTATGCTCAAGAAGATAGGCGAGCTCGCCAGAAACGACATAGAGGACTTTATGGGCACAAAGGTATATCTGCAGACATGGGTCAAGGTCAAGGAAAACTGGCGCGACTCCATGGCGTCTCTCAGAAACTTCGGCTTCAGAGAGGACTAATATCTTCCACGCAAGGAAGAAGAAAAACGGCAGATACTATTTGCAGAGGTGGTCATATGACTCACGAGGCTGCATGGAAAGTTTTCACCGAAACGGGAGAACCGTTGGCGTATTTGCTGTACAGATGCGGCGAAAAGGCCGCGCAGGGGGACAGTGTCTCCGGGGAATGATGAGGGCGGTGTACATATATGTTCAGACAAACGCCTGCGCTCGTGCTCAGAGAAGTGAGATATAACGAGGCGGACAGAATATTGACGCTCCTCACGAAGACGGAAGGCCTTATCACGGCGAAGGCGAGGGGTGCGCTCAGAAAAAGCAGCAGGATAGCCGCGCCTACTCAGCAGCTCGTGTACTCAGACATGACGCTTTTCGGCAACAAGGGCAAATGGCTTATCAACGAGGCTGCTGTCATTGAGCCGTTCATAGGGCTGAGAGAGGACTTCGCCGCATTCTCGCTCGGAAGCTATTTCGCGCAGTGCATCGAGAGCCTTGCGGTGGAGGACCAGCCCGACGAGGAGCTTTTACAGCTCGGCTTGAACTCGCTGTATGCGCTTTCAAACGGGCTTTACCGCCATGCGCACATAAAGGCCGCCTTTGAGCTTCGCCTTATGTGCTTGGCGGGCTATGCTCCAGAGCTGCATTCGTGCGCTGTATGCGGCAGGGAGCCAGCCGAGCCGTTCCTCAGCCTCAAAAACGGAACTGTAATGTGCCGTGCCTGCGGTAGCTCTTCATCGGGGAAAAATGTTCCGCTTTGTAAAGAGAGCCTTGCGGCGATGAGGCATGTCTGCACAGCTCCGGCAAAGAAGATAATGGCATTCAAGATAAGCGACGGCGCTTTGGACAGACTCGCGTATGCATCGGAGGAATTCCTGCTCGCGAGAACGGAGAGACGGTTCCAGTCGCTTAATTACTACAAGAAGATAAACGGATTTAACTGATGAATTTTACTGAAAAATCACTTACTACACTTGAACTGCCCTCCGTGCTGCAGCTCCTTTCTCAGGAAGCTGTAGGCGAAACTGCGAAGGAGAGAGCGCTTGCGCTTGCTCCCGCCGTTAACGCAGCAGAGGTGCAGCGCCGCCTTGCGGAGACAACGGCGGCAAAGACGATGATGGTCGTGCGCGGCAGCCCGTCTTTTTCGGGCATAAAGGACGTGCGCGCGGCGCTCTCGAGAGCCGATCTCGGCGGCACGCTGAATACAACGGAGCTGCTCTCGATAGCGAGAGTGCTTCAGTGCGCAAGACTCGTGCGCGGATATATAGCGGATGATACCGTCGGAAAGACGCCGATAGATTTCATGTTCTTCGCTTTGCACGCAAACAAGTTTCTCGAGGAGAAGATAACCACGTCCATAATCGGCGAGGATGAGATAGCAGACAGCGCATCGTCAACGCTTGCGTCCATAAGACGCCAGATGCGAGCCACAGCCGCAAGGGCGAGAGAGGCGCTGCAGAAGATCATCTCCTCTCCGACATACGCGAAGGTGCTGCAGGAGCCGATAATTACGATGCGCTCGGACAGATTTGTCGTTCCCGTCAAGGCAGAGCACAAGGGCGCTGTTCCCGGCCTTGTTCACGATATCTCAGCAACGGGCATGACGCTCTTTATCGAACCTATGGGCGCGGTAAAGGCGAACAACGAGCTGCGTGAGCTCGCGGCAAAGGAAAAGCTCGAGGTAGAGCGCATCCTTGCGGAGCTGTCTGCCGACTGCGCGGAGCACAGGGCGGATATCGATGCCGACTATGAGATGCTTGTAGCGCTCGACCTGATTTTCGCAAAGGCAAAGCTTTCATATAGGCTCAACTGTCAGGAGGCCGCGATTGCGGAAAAAGGCATAGTCCTGCGCAAGGCTCGCCATCCGCTGCTTGATCAGGGCAAGGCCGTGCCTATCGACGTTGAGCTCGGAGACACATTTGACACGCTTGTTATCACGGGCCCGAACACCGGCGGCAAGACGGTATCGCTCAAGACGATTGGCCTTCTGTCGGCAATGAACCAGTGCGGGCTGCATATTCCCGCGGCGGACGGAAGCTCTCTGCCCGTGTTCAGCCATATTCTCGCCGATATCGGCGATGAGCAGAGCATTGAGCAGAGCCTCAGTACCTTCTCCTCCCATATGACGCATACCGTGAAGATTCTGGAGCAGGCCGACGAGAATTCGCTCGTTCTGTTCGACGAGCTTGGAGCCGGCACCGACCCGACGGAGGGCGCAGCTCTCGCGATGGCGATTCTGACCGAGCTGCATAATCGCGGTGCGCGGGTAATGACGACCTCGCACTACGCCGAGCTTAAGGTCTTTGCCATGACGACACCGGGTGTTGTCAATGCGTGCTGTGAGTTCAACGTGGAGACACTTTCTCCGACTTACCGTCTGCTTGTGGGCATTCCGGGAAAGAGTAACGCATTTGCCATATCGAAGAAGCTTGGTCTGTCCGATATGGTCATTCAGATGGCGGACAGCTTTATCGGCGTAAAGGACCGGAATTTCGAGGATATGATGGCAGACCTTGAGGTGAAGCGCCAGCTGATGGAGCAGGAGCTTGCGGATGCGAGAGCCGAGCACAGGAAAGCTTCGGAGGAACGAACCGAATGGCAGAAAAAGAATAAGAATTTTGATGACCGCAAAGAGCAGGAGATGCAGAAGATGCGGGCGGAGGCGAGAGCCATTCTCGAGGACGCCAAGGAAACCGCGGACGAGACCATCCGACGGATGCGTCAAATTGCGGAATCCTCCGGAAATGCGGCAAAGCTTGAGGATAACCGCCGAAAGCTTCGCGAGAAGTTAGACGGCATGCAGGAAAAGCAAAAGATTGTTCCGAAGAAGCAGGTACGTGCTCTGAGTGCAAAGGACCTTCACATCGGAGACAGCGTAATGGTGCTGTCGATGAATCTGAAGGGCACGATTCACACCCTGCCAAACGCGAAGGGCGACTGTCAGGTAACGATGGGTATCATGACCGCCAAGGTGAATCTGAAGGATCTTGAGCTGCTTCCTGACGAAGAGGATATGACCGCTAAGAAAAAGGGCGGCGGCGTATCGACCATGGGCCTGAACAAAGCGGCCTATGTCAGCCCTGAAATCAATCTGGTCGGAAAAAGGGTGGATGAAGCGCTTGCCGAACTGGACAAATATCTGGACGACGCGTATCTCGCGCATTTGGCGAAGGTCACGGTCATTCACGGACGGGGTACCGGTGCCCTGCGTCAGGCGGTGCAAAACCACTGCAAGCGGCTTAGTTATGTTAAGAGCTGCAAGACCGGTGAATACGGAGAGGGTGACCATGGAGTTACCATCGTGGAGTTTAAGTAAATGCGGAATTGCCGCATTTGGCCGGGTCAATAGGACCTGAGCGTGCCGAAGGCACAGAGGAGAGAAAAGAATATGGCAGAACGACAGAGGATTTTGATTGTGGACGACGACAGCAACATCGCAGAGCTGATTTCGTTGTACCTCATGAAGGAGTGTTACGACACAACAATGGTTGGGGACGGTTTGGAGGCTGTGGAGGTATTCGAGCAGTACAAGCCGAATCTGGTGCTTTTGGACCTGATGCTTCCGGGCATTGACGGCTACGAGGTGTGCCGTCGCATCCGAAAGACCTCCGAAACCCCGATTATGATGCTTTCCGCAAAGGGCGAAACGTTTGACAAGGTATTGGGACTTGAGCTTGGAGCAGACGATTACATGATGAAGCCTTTTGAGCCGAAGGAACTGGTGGCTCGTGTAAAGGCCATTTTGCGTCGTGTTCACACGGACGAGCCGGCACCACAGCAGGCGCAGCAGCCGACCCCGCAGGGCGAATATGTGCAGTATGCGGACATCGTAATCAACCAGTCCAATTACCGCGTAACCTATTACGGCAAGCAGGTGGATATGCCGCCGAAGGAATTCGAGCTTTTGTATTACCTCGCTTCCCATCCGAATCAGGTATTCACCCGTGAGCAGCTTTTGGAGCGCATCTGGAGCTATGAATACATGGGCGATACCAGAACCGTGGATGTCCACGTTAAGCGTATCCGTGAGAAGGTGAAGGACCATGCGGAATGGGCGCTCCAGACCGTTTGGGGACGCGGATACAAGTTTGAACTGAAGAACCGAATTTAGCGAAATGCGGCTATGACACCGCGAGAACACAGAAAGACAGGTTAGGAAGACAGCATGAAGAGCAGGCTTTGGATCAAATACGCAATTGCCTACTTTTCCATCGTCGTTATGTTCTATTTGGTAAACAACATTATTGGAACGTTGCACACGAACAAGGCGATTTTGGAGGAGAACAGGAAAACCCTTTATCGGGAACTTTGCGTCATATCGGAGGAGTATTCCAAGCTCTATCTTCAGCAGGAGATTAGCCGCGACGAGTTTATTCGGCAGCTCAAGGTTGTCGATTCCATGCTGGACTGCGAAATCTGGATTGTCAGTGCGGACGGTGTGGTGTTGGAAAATGTGGAGTCCGGACGGTCGGTTTCCACCGAGAATCATGTGAAGCTGACGGAGAGCTATCCGAACTTTCTGGAAGAAACGTATCTCACGGAGGTATCGATTCCCGGTCTAACGGAGGAGCCGATGCTCTGTGTCATCGAGCCAATTATGGACGGTGTTACGGTGAAGGGGTATCTCGTCGGAGCGTATCCGATGAGTAAGATTACCGCTACGGCAAAGTTTATTATTCGGTGCGTCAACGTGGTGGCAGCGGCGATTTTGGCGATTGTCAGCATTTTGTACATTTGGGTTTCGACCTATCACATTGTGAACCTTCGGAGACTTCAGAAGGCAGCCACGGAGTATGCGGACGGTAACTTCGAGTACGAGATGAATATCCAGGGACATGATGAGTTTCGTGATCTGGGCAATTCCATCACATATCTTGCCGAGCAGCATTCGAACCTGGTGGACTATCAGAAGAACTTTATTGCAAATATCAGCCACGACTTCCGCTCTCCGCTGACCTCGATTAAGGGATATGCAGAGGCGATGAAGGACGGCACGATTCCATACGAGATTCAGGGCAAATACCTGAATATCATTCTATTCGAGACGGACCGCCTCTCCAACCTGACGAATGATCTTCTCGACCTCAGTAACTTTGAGAATAAGGGTGTGCATTTGGAATGGGCTCCGTTCGATGTCGTAAAGATGGTAAAGCAGTCGGTTATGACCTTCGAAGGAAAATGCTCCCAGAAGAATATTCGTATCCGACTCGTCTTTGCAACCGGTGAAATGTACGCACTGGCCGATCGTGGTAAGATTCAGCAGGTGCTTCATAACCTGATTGATAATGCCATCAAATTCAGTAATCAGGACGGAACCATTACCGTTACGGTGTCTGAACGCGGCGATAAGATTTTTGTTTCCGTGAAGGACCAGGGTATCGGAATTCCGAAGGAAAGTCTCAATAAGGTTTGGGAACGATTCTACAAAACCGACCTGTCCCGTGGTAAGGACAAGAAGGGAACCGGTCTTGGACTTTCCATTACCAAGCAGATTATTACGGCCCACAACGAGAACATCACCGTGAGCTCGGTGGAAGGGCAGGGAACGGAATTTGTCTTCAGTCTTGCGAAGGCTGAGAAGACGGAGTAGGAGGTACGAATGAGCAATCAGGACAATAAGAAAAAAGGCTCTTCGGAACCGCAGGGCAATGAGAGCCGGGGATTTATCAAGGAGGAGTATGCTCCGCCGAAGAAGTTTGCAAAGGGCAGAAAGCGTGTTCACAACGTAGGAATCGTGCTGTTTTTGGCGATTATGTTCGGTGTGATTGCGAGAGCTTCTTATTTTGTGAGTGATTCCGTGTTAACGGACCTTGCAGAGCGTAATAACCGAGATGTAGTTGATATTCGACCATCCACCGACGGAAACGGAATCGGAGACCATGGAGATTCCGGTCAGGCAACCATCGATAAGGACCTGCTGGCTAACTACGACAACATGCTGCAGGGAATCCGGGAAGCCGGCGAGGCACTGTCGGGGGGCATTTGCACGATTTCGGCCTGTCAGAAGATTAAGGATGACGTGTTTGAGTCCGAGTCGGAGCTAAGCAGCACCTATGCAGGTGTCATTGTAGCGGATAACAGCCTGGAATATGTTATTGTTACGACGTATTCGAGACTCGTTTCGACCAACCCGAAGTATTATAAAATCACGTTTCATAACGGAATTACCATGGATGCAGACCTGCTGGATTACGACGAGGAGTTAGACCTCGCACTTCTTACGGTAAGTCACGACAAGCTGGATGCAGAGACCAAGAAAGCGATTTCCATCATTGCCCTTGGGGACTCCGATAAGCTTAGCGTAGGCTCTCTCGTGATTGCAATCGGTGCGCCGAACGGAATCACCGGCTCGGTTGATTTTGGTATGGTTACCAGCCTGGGAGAGACACATTACATTGTGGACAGCTCAGTTACTCTGATTCGCACGAATATGATGGGTTTTGCGGACGCAGAGGGAATTCTGGTGAACAGTGAGGGAAAACTGGTGGGCTTTCTTACGCATGCCTTTGATAACACCACACAGATTCAGGTAGCGATTGCCGCTGCGGATGTGCAGAGCCGACTAAATGCGATGATTAACCGCAACAAACAGATTCGGTTCGGAGTATACCTGGAAGATTTGAGTAATGTGACGTTAAGTGGGCTGCAGCTTGAGAACGGTATTTTGATTACGGATGTCGTGGAGAATTCCGTAGCCTATGAAAATGAGTTCCGAAAGGGCGATATCATTCTTTCCGTCGGAGACCGTCAAATTTATTATGCCAGCCAGTTTGGCATGCTGGTGCAGAGTCTGGAGCAGGGCCAGCAGGTAGAGATTGCATTTTACCGAAATGGTAAGAAAATGACGAAAACGATTACCGCAAAGGAAGGTTAGAAAGAGGTTTTTATGAGATACATTGAGGAAATGCGTGACGGCGAGATGGTTTCGGATGTTTATCTGTGCAAAATGGTGCAGGTGATGAAGACGAAGGCCGGAAAGAGCTACACTTCCCTTATTTTACAGGATAAGAGCGGAACGCTGGATGCGAAAATCTGGGATAACGGTCCGGGAATCAGCCATTTTGAAGCGATGGATTATGTGAAGGTGGACGGTCAGGTGACACTTTTTAATGGCGCCAACCAGTTAAAAGTCAATCGCATTCGCCGTGCCGATGAGGGCGAGTATGTGGCGAGTGACTACATGCCGACTACGGATAAGGACGTAAAGGTGATGTATAAGGAACTGCTCGAGCTGATTGATTCGGTGAAGGAGCCGCATTTTAAGGCGATTCTGAACGATTTCTTTCGCGATAAGGAGCGGTCAAAGCAGTTCGCAAATCATAGCGCAGCGAAGAGTGTGCATCATGGTTTCGTGGGTGGTCTTTTGGAGCATACGCTTGGCGTAACCAAGCTTTGCGATACGATTGCAGCGAATTATCCGGTGATTAACCGCGATTTGCTCTTGACGGCTGCCATGTTCCATGATGTGGGAAAACTGTACGAGCTTTCCACGTTCCCGGAAAATGATTACACGGACGATGGAAATCTGCTCGGCCACATTTTCCTTGGTGCGGAGCTTGTGGGAAGACTGGCTGAAAAGGTGGAGCAGTTTCCACCAAAACTTTTGTCCGAGTTAAAGCATTGTATCCTGGCGCATCATCGTAAGCTGGAGTTTGGTTCTCCAAAGGTTCCTGCTCTCGTGGAAGCAATGGCGCTCTCTATGGCAGACGATCTGGATGCGAAGATGGAGCAGTTTAAGGAGCTTTTCGCAGGGAACAATCCTGCAGGAGCCGATGGATGGCTCGGCTATCAGAAACTGTTGGAGAGTAATGTAAGACCAACCTCAAAGGCGGGAAAATAGGATTCGCACATAGTGGCGAAACGTGTAAACATGATGCCGGTCGAAAAGTTCGGCCGGCATTTTCAAATATGGAGGAAATATGCTTCAGAAGAACCAGGTTGTGAAGCTCTCAATAACGGATGTGAGTGATACCGGTGAGGGCATCGGAAAAGTAGACGGAATGACGGTATTTGTGCAGGGTGCGGTACCGGGAGATACCGTGGAGGCACTTGTTATTAAGGCGAAGAAAACGTATGCCATCAGTAAGGTCGCCAAAATTTTGAAGCCGAGCCCGGACCGTGTGGAGCCGGCTTGTCCGGTTGCGGCGCGATGCGGCGGATGTCAGTTATCCTTCCTTTCCTACGAGGCTCAGCTTCGACTGAAAGCTAAGAAGGTGAAGGATTGCATCGAACGAATCGGCGGATTCGTCGGTCAGGTGGTTGAGCCTGTGCTTGGGATGAAGGAGCCGGTGGCTTATCGTAATAAAGGACAGTTTCCGGTTGGTCTATCCGTAAATCGAGAGACCGGCGCGAGCGAGCCGATTCTCGGTTTCTATGCGGGTCATAGTCATCGCATCATTCCGACGGATTCCTGCGGAATGTTGTTTCCGGGGCATGAGTCGGTGCTTCAGGCCGTGAGGGAATATCTTGCGGAGGAGGGCATTTCCATCTATAACGAGGAGACCGGAAAGGGGCTCGTGCGTCACGTGCTGATGCGTAAGGGAAAGACCACAGGCGAGATTTTGGTGTGCCTGGTGGGAAATGGTGACAAACTCCCGAAGGCGGAGAAACTGTGGGAGAAACTGCAGAAGATTAAGGGCGTTGTCGGCCTTTCGTTCAATACGAATAAGCAGCAGACCAATGTTATTCTGGGAGACAAAATTGTGTCGCTGTTCGGAAAGCCGGCGATGGTGGATTATATCGGCGAGGTCGCATTTGAAATCTCTCCGATGGCTTTCTATCAGGTGAATCCGGACCAGACGCGCGTGCTTTATCAGACGGCGCTTGATTTCGCAGGTCTTACGGGCAATGAGGTGGTTTGGGACCTATATTGTGGAATCGGCAGCATTTCCCTATTCCTTGCCCAGAAGGCGAAGCAGGTCTACGGCATCGAGATTATACCGGAGGCCATTGAAAACGCGAAGGCAAATGCGGCCCGTAACCATATGGAAAATGCTGCATTCTACGTTGGCGCAGCAGAGGAAGTATTCCCGCGTCTGTTGGCTGAAAATCCGGCTCTGACCGCTGATGTCATCTGCGTAGACCCCCCGCGTAAGGGGTGCGACGAGACGCTTCTTCACACCATGCTTTCCATGGCTCCGAAGCGCATCGTCTACGTCTCCTGCGACCCGGCAACACTGGCACGCGATCTGAAGGTACTGTGCGAAAAGGATTACCGAATCGAGAAGGTGCAGCCGGTGGATATGTTCCCGAATAGTGTGCATGTCGAAACTGTGGTTTGGATACAAAGAAAAATCTGATGAAAATCCTTGAAAAACGGGTATTTTCGGGCTTTTGGAGCTTTGAGGTGGATGAGTTTGGTGGTCGCCGAAAGGTTTATATCAAGGAGGTAAATGCCTCTGTTTGGATAAACCTCGTATGCGGGGACACATTAAGTGATTAAATATTGAACTTGAATTAGGTAGAGATACTTGACGGTATCTCTACCTTTTTTTGTTGTTATGGCAACGTGAAATCAGCTGCCTGAAAGGAGTCTGAAATGGTGAAAATGAGGCTAATGGGAACCAAGGAGGAATTGGAGGAATACCGGAAAATCCTTGAAGAGGAAACCAAATTCAAAGTGATTGAGTTTTCTGAATACTATCCGATTCGGAATTCAAGTAAGTTCTATCGTGTGTACATAGAGCTTGTTGAAAATATATAATTTTGTGGAGGAAACAAAATGACAGCGTTAGGTGCAAAACAAAAATGTAAGGTGATTTCCATCTCAAATCAGAAGGGTGGAGTCGCAAAGACAACGACGGCCGAGTGTTTGGCAGTCGGATTCGCAGGGGAAGGCTATCGTGTGCTGGCTATTGACATGGACCCTCAGGGGGATCTTACAGCAAGCCTTCTGGAAGGAGAGCCGGATGAAATTGAAGTTACAGTGGCAACCATCATGGACAAACTCTCAAAGGATGAGGATATCGATCCACGAATGGGAATTGTATCTGTAAAGGGAATCGATTTCCTTCCATCCAATGTTGAACTTGCAGGCATGGAGGTTTCACTGGTATCAATCATGAACCGTGAATGTGTGCTAAAGGAATATATCAACTTCCAGCGAGAGCATTATGACTATATCATCATCGACTGTATGCCATCGCTTGGAATACTTACCGTAAATGTGCTTACTGCCGCAGACAGTGTTCTGATTCCGGTGGAAGCAGCATACCTCCCATCGAGAGGTCTTCAGCAGCTTATTAAGACGATTATGAAGATAAAGAAGAGACTCAACCCGGGACTTCAGTTCGAGGGAATACTGATTACCCGAGTTGACGAGCGAACAAATCTTTCCAGAATCGTCCGGGCAAATATTCGAGATACATATGCGACTCAGATTCGAGTGTTCGAAACCGTAATAC
>DCGN01000136.1:4494-5392 GCA_002315275.1 Clostridiales bacterium UBA1777 | reverse complement strand
CGTTCTCGGGCAGATAGTCATACTTGGACAGGTCGGACTTGTTCATTGCATCGGGAGAGTACATGCTGGTGAGGTTGATCTGGCAGCGGTCGGGGCCGGAGAAGCCGGGGATGGCCACGTCGGGGCAGGTCGCGGAAACTCTGTGGTGGCATACCCAGTTGTTGGTGGTGTTGTAGATGCGCTCGGTGTCCATATTCTCGCCGACGAAGTACTCGTAGCTTTCTATGCCCATCTTCTGCGGGAGAGCATCGAGGCCGAGATAAACGACGAACGGAGTTGCGAGGAGCTTTCTTGCGCCTGCGAGCTTGAGCGCTCTCTCGGGAACCTGCTTTCTGTCCATCATATCAACGAGAGCCTTGGTCGGGTTGCCGTTGGAGATGACGTACTTTGCGCGGATGACAGAGCCGTCCTCGGTCTTGACACCGACGCAGCGGCCGTCCTCGAGGATGTACTCGGTGACCTTGACGTTGGTCTCGACCTGCCCGCCGAAGCGGCGGAATGCCTCTTCGAGGGAGTTTGCGATCTCGTGGGAGGTTCTGGTGGGGATGTGAGCGCCGTCACGCAGATATACATAGATCATCTGCGCCCACACGGTGAAGCTGGCCTCGCTGAGATGGCGGCTGATATAGCCGTAATAAGCGTTGAGCACCTCCTGAGTCTTTGGGCCGAACTTAAAGGACTTGTTGACCTCGTCGACCTCATAAGCCGCGGTGCGCAGGAAGGAGGAGTACTTGGTGGCCATGGTCTTGCCGTCGGGACCGGCGGCACCGCAGGAGCCGATGTACTCGAGAGCATCGTTGATCTCTTCGAAGAGCTTGAAGTAGTTACGGACCTTCTTGCCGTTGCCCGGCTCGAGCTTCTCGATAGCTTCGATGCAGTTTTCAATGCCGAAGGGCAT
>DCGN01000136.1:0-4354 GCA_002315275.1 Clostridiales bacterium UBA1777 | reverse complement strand
GCCGTTCTTACCGTCGCCGAATTCGCAGGCCTCGTGAAGGCTGACCTCGAACTCGTATCTGCCGCGGACAAAGCTCGTGGCATAACCGCCGGTCATATTGTGCTTCTCAAGAAGCAGAACCTTTTTTCCCGCCTTCGCAAGTCTTGCGGCAGCCGTGAGCCCGCCCATACCTGCGCCTACGACTACGACATCGTAGGAGGGGAGAAATCTTTTCTCTGTGGACATAGTTGACCTCCCAATAATTTAATAAACGCCAGAGATATCAAGACAATTATAGCTTAACTGTTAAGAATGTCAAGAAAATAACATTCGCCTAACATGAACAAGCTCAGGTGAATTATTCCACCTGAGCATATTATTTTATCTTCCGATAAAAAGGAGATGGTTCGTCATGCCGAGGAATTCCTTCTTCTCGCAGATATAGAGATGATAGCGCATGAACTGCGCGAAATCCTCATCGGAGAGCGCATCGATCTTCTGCTCCAGAAGCTCCGCCACCGTATCTGCCGCTATCTCGCGCTCAACGCTTATATCGGCAGCCTTAAGCAGCTCTCTGCACGCGTCGACCGTGTGGAACACGAACGGGAAATCGTGGAGACGGAAAGTCTCCTTGTCGTAGTCGCCGCTTGCGAAGTAGTTCTGATTATATGTGAACTCCGTAAGGAAGATCATGTCGTTCGAGATAAAGGCGAAGAAAATTTTGCCGTCCTTTTTGCAGACGCGCTTTGCCTCCTCGATCGCGCGGAGCTGATCGGCGCGCTTTTCGAGGTGATAGAGAGGCCCGAAGAGGAACACCTTGTCAAAGCTCTCATCGGCGTAGCGGCTCAGATCGAGCGCGTTGCCCTGCACGAGGTCAATATCGTCCTCGGGAGTAAGCTTTGCGCGGAAGACCTTTATATTGCTGTCGGCCAACTCAAGCGCCGATACGCAATAGCCCTTGCGTGCAAAATAGATGCTGTACTGCCCCGCTCCCGCGCCGACATCGAGTATTTTATCGCCGGGCTTGAGGTATTTCTCAATATAATGCACCGTTGTGAGAAATTCCATTGTCGAGGCCTTGCCGCGGTTCAGGCGCTTATCCTCGTTGAAAATATCATATGTCCTGTTTACACGCTCGGATTCGTTTTCGATCTTCTTCAGTTCTTCAAAGGTCATAGCTTTATAGCCTCCACTATTTCTCCCTCGGTCTCTTCGCCGTTCGGGGCAAAGCCAAACGAATGATACAGCGCGGCGGCGCGGGAATTTTCAGGCTCATAAGATACCCAGCAGTATTCCGCCTCGCCGCACGGCCATGTGCGCACATATTCGAGCGCGGCGTTCATTGCCTGTGTGCCGTAGCCCCTGCCCTGAAACTCCGCGCCTATCATCAGGCGCCATATGCAGTAGTTCCCGTCGGCTATATCTGGGTCATCCTCACCGTCAAGGCTGCCGAAGCCGAACATCACAAAGCCCACGGCGGTATCGCCGTCAAAAAGACCGAACGGGAGCGCAACGCCGCCTGCCTTCTCCGTTACATACGCCTCGATAACGCTCTGCGCGTTAGTGGCAACGAAGTCCTCCTGCCCGGGAGCGACCTTGAGGCGCATTATCTGCCACACGTTTTCCGGTGTCAGTTTTCTGAGTTCCATCATGTTTGTCTCCAATCAAAAGTGATCTGCTGTTTTTCCGCGTCTACCGCTGCTTCGACGCCGAACGGGATGATGCAGCGTGGAATGCCGTGTCCTATGCTGATGTTGCACAGTATCGGGAGCGTGTCATCCGCTATAACGTCCTTCAGCACCTGCTTGTACTCCTGCGCGTACACTCCGTTCATCGGCTTGCCGATGAGAACGCCGTTTATCACGGAGAATATGCCCGTTGCCTTCAGCTCTCTGAGCGCATCGGCGTACTTTTCGGGCGGCATAAGCTCCTCGCTCGACTCGAGCAGCAGTATCCTGCCGCGCCAATCGTCAAGCGGAGGGAAGAGCTGATATTTCGCGCAGAGCTCGGGAGAATCTGCATAGCGCCCGCCGTTGAAGAAATCGTAGATCGTGTCGATACAGCCGCCGAGGATCTTGCCGGAGAAGACCGCCTTGCCCTGCAGAAGCTCGAAGCCGCCGTTCGCCATGGGCTCAAGCTCCGTGCCGACCTGATCGACACCGTAATCCTCGCGGTTGAGATACCACACCTTGCTCGGGCGGACGGCATCGATGCGCCCTGTCTCAATGAGCTTTTTGAAATACTCCTCCGTGTACGGGAGCATGTTTTTGCCCAGCTCGCACACGTCCGAGAAGAATGCCTGCCCGTAGAAGGTCTTCATCCCGACCTTGTGGAGCATGAAGTGGTTCGTCGTAGTATCCGAAAATCCGAGGAAAACCTTGTCGCACGCGGCTTTTTTCAGCTCGTCATTTTCAAAGAGGTACGGCAGAAGCCTGTAGGTGTCATCTCCGCCGATGGCGCAGAGGATCATGTCGACCTCGGGATCGCGCAGCGCGTCAATAAGATCCTGCGCTCTGTCCTCGGGATGCTCGGAAACGTATTTCAAGCCGCTCATCGCGTGCTTGCCGAGCTTAACGTTAAGGCCGAGCTCCTCAAGACGCTTCATGCCTATCTTTATCTCGTGCTGAACGAACTCCTCTCCGATGATGCCCGAGGAAAGGCTTACTATCTCTGCTGTTTTGATCATTTCTTGCTTTTTCCTTTCGTATTCTGCTTGTTTGCGCCGTTTCTGATCAGATTTGCCGCGCCGAGGGCTATTGCGCCTACGAGAAGATATGCCGGCTGAACTATGCCGTTGTCTGATATCACGCTGACAATGGAGAGCACAAAAAACGCCACGGCGATCACATACAGCACCGTGTATGCCGCTCTCATTATCTCAACCTTGTTTTTCATTTTCAGTCTCTCCTTTGCTTTAAATGTGTTACCGTCAGCAAAACCTTAGCCATATTATAACCTCATCAATCCCAGAAGCGCAAAATATATCATCAGAAGATGGAGCGGATAAAACAGATAGAACGTCCACTTCAAGCCCGCTCCCCTCTCGCCGTTATACATCAGAAGCGGAACTGCGCTCATCAGACACCACAACTCAAAAAGGATACCGTCAAGCGCGGCAAAGCAGATAAGCGAAACGCCTATGCGAACCGCCCTCGGCTTATCGCGCAGGATATAGAAGCCGAACACGAGCGCAACTCCTGCGAAGCCGTAATCCGTATGCGCAAGCGCCGCGATGCCCGCAAACAGCACGACAGCCGTCCACGCCGCAGCAGAGCAAAGCCTGTTCTTTTTTCTGCTCAGCCAATCGAAGCAGATAAGCGCCGCAGCGGACAGCGCAAAGGTTATAATAACATTCTGGCTCTGCCAGTCCACGGCTCCGGATACAGCAAGATCGTACGGCAGCTCGCTGACGGCGGCGAAGATGACAAGGCGCAGGAGATACCTGCCTCTGTTGCGCGTATGGACAAAGCCCTCCGCGATGCAGAACGCGAAAATCGGCATCGCGATCCTGCCTATCGCGCGAAGCCACATTATGCCGGGGAAAAACGCCATGCCGACATGGTCTATCGCCATCGTTATGAGCGCGATGAACTTGAGCGTTGTGGAATCAAGCCGCGAAATACGTTCGGAGATTGTTTTCATTCGTTTATTCCCGTTTGATGTTTTGACCGACTATCATGCCGAGCGCCATGCCAACACACATGGATCTGCCCGATGACCCACCGAGTGCGCTGCCTGCTGCGAGACCGATGGGTATCCACGGCAGCGCGGCCGTGATAAAGTCTTTCATTCTGTTTCTCCTGATGTGAGCCGTATGCTCTGTAAATCATGTATTATTTATATCCCGCGATAGGCTGATTGTCAAGAAAAGCATAAAAAACATCCGGCCTCCGAGGAAGCCGGATGTTTTGTGGATTGTCTGTTATCTTGTGCCCTTATCGTACGGGATACCCTCTGCCTTAGGAGCTCTGGAGCTCTTGGAGGTGAACGCAAGCACCGCAAGCGTTACTATGTAGGGCAGCATACGGTAGAGATGGGCGCTTATGCCGAGGTTCGCGAGGAGGAAGACACCGTCGCCGTTGATATCGAGCGTGGAGTAGGATGCGGCGATGCACTTGAAAAGGCCGAACAGCAGGGAGGAGCCCGCGATGTTCAGCGGAGTCCAGTTGCCGAAGATCATAACGGCCAGAGCAAGGAAGCCGAAGCCCGCAACGTCACCGTTGGAGGAGCAGTTCGCCGTGGTAAGAGCGTAAACGAAGCCGCCCATGCCTGCGAGAGCGCCGCCTATCGTGACACCTGCGTAGCGCATCTTATGAACGTTGATACCGAGAGAATCCGCCGCCTGAGGATTTTCACCGCAGGAACGCAGACGCAG
>DCGN01000032.1:3305-6093 GCA_002315275.1 Clostridiales bacterium UBA1777 | reverse complement strand
TTGTAGCCGTTGTACTCCTTGGGGTTGTGGCTTGCGGTGATATTGAGGCCTGCGGTCGTGCCGTAATATTTTACGGCGAAGCTCAGCTCGGGAGTCGGACGGAGAGACTCGAAAAGTCTTACATGGATACCGTTTGCCGCCATGATGCAAGCAGCCTCCTGCGCAAACTCCGTACCGTTGAGGCGGCAGTCATGTGCGATGGCGATGCCCTTGTCCATGGCTTCCCTGCCCTCTGCGGCAATAACGTTTGCAAATGCCTGAGTGGCGTGGCGAATGATATGGATATTCATATTGTGAAGACCCACCTTCATCGTGCCTCTGAGACCGGCTGTGCCGAACTCAAGGGGCGCAAAGAAGCGGTTTTCTATTTCCTTCTCATCGTTTGCAATAGAATTCAGTTCAGCCCACTCGCTCTCGGAAAGTGAAGGGCTGTCCAACCAGCGCTGATATTCTTCCTTGTAATTCATTCCTCGTTCTCCTCTCTGCACAGTACCTGTGCATCCTCAAGCATTGACTCCGGAACATACAGCTCAACTCCCTGACCGCTAATGCCGAGCACGAGCTTCCCGAAGCTTCCGTTTCCGGGGTAGCGCTTAAAGCACGGTATCCCGTACGCTTCAAGCTTACCGACGATCAGCTCATCCCTGAAGTTAACGTTGCTGACGGTCATCAAAAGCGCGGGCAGCTCCGCCTCGCCGCTTTCTGTTTTAGGCCAATTCTGTGAAAGCTTTTCGGGCTCTTCCGTTCCCCAGCTCAATACTTCATTTTCATCCATGCCGCAATGCTCCTGTTTATTTGTGATACCTTGAACCTTCGTTTATCTTAAAGCCTCTGTATATCTGCTCCGCCAGCATCACCCTTGCGAGGTGGTGCGGGAACGTCATCTTTGACATACTCAGCTTCATATCCGCTCTTTTTTTGACCGTCTCGGACATACCGAACGATCCCCCTATCAGGAAGCACAGCTTCGGCTTGCCGGAATTTTCTCTCTCGGCAATGAGCTTTGCCATGCCCTCGCTCGGCATCTGGCCGCCCTCTATACACATCGCCGCAACGAACGCGTCCTGCGGGATGTTCTTCATTATCTCGGCCGACTCCCTCTCGAGTGCCGCCGCTATCTCCTTATCTGACGGGTTATCCGAAAGGCGCTGCTCGGTAAGCTCGACGCATTCGAATCTGCAGTACGCCTGCAGGCGCTTCGTATATTCGGAAAACGCGTCAATATAGAACTTTTCGCGCATTTTTCCGACGCATATGAGTTTAACCGAAAGCATTTTTATCTCCAGTCAGATAGTAATCGTAAGGCAGCCGGCCTCGGGCGCGCAGAAAAGGGCTGTATTCTTCCCCTCAAGTGCGGGAGCTACAGTCTTCATCGCTGTGTCGGGCGTGTTATTCTGCTTGCTGAGATGGCCGAGGATTATCTGCCTTGTGCCCGCGTCCGCAAGCTCTGCCGCAAGCACGGCACAATCGGCATTGGAAAGATGCCCACGGTCTGACAGTATCCTTCTCTTCAGAACAAACGGATACGGCCCGTATCTCAGCATATCAACATCATGGTTTGATTCGATAAGCGCAGTATCTGCTCCGATTATTCCCTGCCTTATCTCATCCGTGACCGTGCCCATATCGGTAGCGAGCGCAAAAACGCTTCCGCATTCGACACGGTAGCCCACGCTCTCGTCCGTATCGTGCGGCGTATGGAACGCAGTTATACTCATCTCGCCCACGCCGAACTTATCTCCGACGGGGATAATATGTATATTTTTCTCGACTGCGGGAATAGCGCCCATCAGTCTGTTCGCTACGGTATGAGGCGCAAAAACAGGAATATCAAACTTCTTTGCCAGCATATTCAGTCCCGAAACGTGATCGGAGTGCTCATGAGTAACAAGCACTCCGTCTATTTCGCAAACACTGAGCCCTGCATCGGCGAGCGATTGAACGGTGCGCCGCATTGATATTCCTGCATCTATTAGGATATTAGTGTGTTCCGCGGAAAGGAGGAGGCAGTTTCCTCCCGAGCCGCTTGCGAAGATCTTTGCTATCATCAGCCGACGGAGAGGATCTTTTCGGTGGTCTCAGGCTCATCGGGAAAATCGACAAGCTCTATATCCGCACCGAGCTCCTTGCACTTGCCTACGAAGTTTTCGTAGCCGCGCTCGATGAAATGAATGTCCTCAACGATCGTCTGTCCCTGGGCGCACATACCCGCGAGAGACATTGCCGCACCTGCGCGAAGGTCACACGCACGGACTATTGCGCCGGTGAGCTCATTTCCGCCCTCAAAAACGGCGATGCGTCCGTCAACCTGAACCTCTGCGCCCATTCTGCGCAGCTCATTGACGTACTTGAAACGGTTATCGTATATGCCCTCGGTAATAACGGATGTTCCCTTTGCCAGACAGAGAAGAACGCCCATCATCGGCTGCATATCGGTCGGGAAACCGGGGTAAGGAAGTGTCTTGACGTTGACTCTGCGGAGGGACTTTGCACCCTTGACGAGGATTGAATCCTCGTATTCCTGAACGATAGTGCCCGTCTCGCGGAGCTTTGCGGTAATGCACTCGAGGTGCTTGGGGATAACATTCTTAACGAGGATCTCTCCGCCCGTAGCGGCTGCGGCTACCATGTAGGTGCCCGCCTCTATCTGGTCGGGAATGATCGAATAGGAGCCGCCGTGGAGCTTTTCAACACCGTTTATCTTGACGGTATCCGTGCCTGCGCCGCGGATATCCGCTCCCATCGAGTTGAGGAAGTTTGCAAGGTCGACTATATGGGGCTCACGCGC
>DCGN01000032.1:0-3232 GCA_002315275.1 Clostridiales bacterium UBA1777 | reverse complement strand
CCGACGGATACCTTGTCGAGGTATATTCTCGTGCCGTGGAGCTTGCCGTCTCTTGCTGTAGCGTAGATGAAGCCGTTCTTGATATCCATATCAGCGCCGAGAGCCGTCATGCCCTTGATGTGCTGATCGATAGGTCTGCCGCCGAAGTTGCAGCCGCCGGGCATCGTTGTCTTTGCGCTGCCGAAACGACCGAGCATAGCACCGATGAGGTAATATGATGCGCGGATCTTGCGCATAAGATCGTATGGAGCGTCTTTAAAGCACACATGAGTGCAATCAATCTCAATAGTGCCTTTATTTATAAATCTGATCTGAGCCCCGAGATGAGAGAGGATCGTCAGAAGCATATCGGTGTCGCTGATTTGCGGAATATTTTCAATACGGCAGACTCCGTCAACCATGAGGGCTGCGGGAATAATTGCGACCGCTGCGTTCTTTGCGCCGCTTATTTCAACTTCTCCGCGAAGCTCTCTGCCGCCGTTAATTACATACTTTTCCAAGATCTGCACCTTCCAATTCGATTGAGAGCTGCGCAGTTACCCACGCCTCTCCAATGATAAATTTTAACACTTTTTTATCTGAATTGCAACCTTTTTCTTTAATCCGAAAATCTCTTCGCCAGCATCACGGCGAGCGCCGTTTTGGCGTCCTCGACTCTGCCGTCCATGACCTCATTTTCAAGCTCCTGCAGGCTAAGCTCCTCCACCTCGAGAAACTCGCCGTCATCCGCATGCGCTTCTCCCTTTTTCAGGTCAAGCGCGAGGTATATATGGAGCGTCTCTGTCGAGTACCCGGGTGAAGAGCAGTACCCGCCCATATAGATGAGCCTGCCCGCCTCAAGTCCGGTTTCCTCCGAGAGTTCTCTTATCGCTGCCGTCCTATGCTCCTCGCCCTTCTCCACCTTGCCCGCGGGAGCTTCGAGCATCACCCTTCCGAACGGATAACGGAACTGACGCACCATGCGGCACATTCCGTTTTCGTCCACAGGTAAAACGACCACCCCGTCGGCGTGCTCTACTACCTCGCGGCGGGATACTCTTCCGTCCGCAAGGCGTGCTCTGTCGAGCCTGACGTCCACAATAACGCCCGAATAGACCGTTGCTCCGTCAATTCTTTGCTCTTCGAGGTTCATTTTGCGCCTCCGACAGTATACTTTACATAATATCGTTGACATTATAACATGAAACTTATTACATTTCTATACAAAATATCAATTTAAAGCAGTCTTTCTTTTGTAACTTATTAGGCATTCTCTGTGCATTTCCGCCGTTATTTAAGCCTTTAAAATTACTCTTTTATTTTAGAAGCAAATGTGGTAGAATTATTTTATTGAGCGGCCGAGGAGGTGAGCTGTATGTCCGCAAAGAAGATAGGCGTGAAGGAGATAACCTCCAACAGAAAAGCCTTTCATGAATACTTTGTCCTTGAGCGTTTTGAGGCTGGCATAGAGCTTGCCGGTACTGAGGTCAAATCCATCCGCGGCGGTAACGTCAATCTTAAGGACGCTTTCTGCACAATAAAGGACGGCGAGCTTTTCGTCCGCGGGATGCACGTCAGTCCATATGAGCACGGCAACATCTTCAACAAAGACCCCGTCCGTCCCCGCAGGCTTCTGATGCACAAACGCGAGATTTTAAAGCTCAACGCCCGCATCATGCAGGACGGCGTTGCCCTCATTCCCCTATCGCTTTATTTCAAGGACAGCCGCGTAAAGGTCGAGCTCGGCCTCTGCAAGGGCAAAAAGCTCCACGATAAGCGTGACAGCGAAGCAGAGCGCCAGTCCAAGCGCGATATTGACCGCGAAATGAAGGAAAGAATGTAATCTATATTCGAAAGGAATTATTAATATGAGCAATCCTATTGTCACCATCGAAATGGAAGACGGCGGCATCATGAAGGCCGAGCTTTACCCCGAGATAGCTCCCAACACCGTCAACAATTTCATCTCTCTCGTCAAGAAGGGCTTCTATGACGGAGTCATCTTCCACAGAGTCATCCCCGGCTTCATGATTCAGGGCGGCGACCCCAAGGGCACCGGCGTAGGCGGTCCCGGCTACTGCATCAGAGGCGAATTCACCGCAAACCGTTTTCAGAATGATCTGAAGCACAGCCGCGGCGTTCTCTCCATGGCACGCACCATGGCCCCCAACTCTGCTGGAAGCCAGTTCTTCGTGATGCACGAGGATTCTCCGCATCTTGACGGCCAGTATGCCTCCTTCGGCAAGGTCATTGAGGGCATCGAAGTCGTTGACAAGATCGCCAACGTCAGAACCGACTATAATGACAAGCCCCGTGTGCCCCAGATTATGAAGAAGGTCACAGTTGACACATTCGGTGTCGAGTATCCCGAGCCCGAGAAGGTCTGAGCATTTAGTTTTTAACCGGCGGCATTCATCCTCCGCCGGTTATAATAAAAGAAAGAACAGTTGGTTTTTACACCGTTGCGAGTTGTTGTGTAACTCTGAAGAAGGAAGGAGTACAGTGCAGTTTTCGCCGTTTAGGCGGAAGCGAAACGGTACGAGTTTCTTCTGACGGCATGGGGATGCACCGGTTTCGACGGGGGTGTGGAGGCAGGAATAGCGGGCGGATGCGCCTAACATCCATAAAATGGGCAACTTTTATAAATTAAAGAACAACGATAATACTGTTCTTCTCGCTGCATAATTAGCGAGCGTTCCACCCGGGAGGACCACGGCCCGGAATGGGGCGTCGACTAGTGGTGAACATGAGTGCTGAAAGCTTTGACAGCACCATGCACAATGAAGCTACCAAGCCGCGAAGCGTGACGGCTCGCGCCGCGGCAAGGGAATGCAAATAACCGTCTGCGCCCGGAGAGTTTCCTGTTAAAGCGCTTTCGGACGGGAGTTCGATTCTCCCCATCTCCACCACAATCGCACTATAATATTGATACGATGAGTATTGATGTTATGGTGCGATTTCTTTTTGCAAAATGCTTGATAGCCGAGGGCACCTGCAACGGGAGCGCAGTACTTGAAAGTCTCGCCCATCATGCCAACGTTGGTATTGGCATTGGATGCCGCTGCCGCGAGAATATCCGCAAAGTGACCGGAGTCCTGTGCGGTCAGTCCGAAGGCGGTCAGAGCGTCCGTAACGATGTCCGAGGTGGTAGCGAGGTCTTCTCCCGAAGCGGCGGCAAGAGACATGATGCCGTCAATGCCGGAGAGCATATCCGAGGTTTTCCAACCGGCCATCGCCATGTAATTCATGGCAT
>DCGN01000157.1 GCA_002315275.1 Clostridiales bacterium UBA1777 | reverse complement strand
TTGCTTGCTTGCTTGCTTAACGATTATCCCGCCGTACTGCATCCAAAGTCAACTCCTTTTTTAGCGTTCTCAGCGCAGAATACACCACCCGCCGATTTTAGAATATTATAGCAGATAAGAAGAATTATGTAAAGTAAAATTAAGTAAAGTGCTTTTCGGGGTCATTCAGGCCTCCGGAAAAACGCAGAAGCCTATACTGATCATGCTCACCGGAAGTTCAGGCTCTTCAGAAAACGCTCTGAGAAGAGCGCGTCGGTCGAGAGCTCTGTATACTTCATCTTTGCCGCGCAGGCGGCTGCGTCCGCTCTCCCCTTCTCCGTGAGTGCCGCCGAAGCGCCCGCGAGGGATGCGTTGCCCACCTGATAAATCCGCGCGTCCGGCATTTCCGGCAGAAGCCCCGTCGCGAACACGGACGCCGTATCGAGCTTGCTTCCGAAGCCACCCGCTATGATGAGCGCGGTGATGTCTGCGGCCGTTCTGCCGCAGGATGCAAGCAGCGTATCTACTCCGGCGCGTATCGCGGCCTTTGCCAGCTGATACTGCCGTATGTCCTTCGCGGTGAGACAAACGCCGTCCGCAAGCAGCACCGCGTTTTCCCCCGTATCGGTCGTTATTAGGCGCTTTGCGAGCTTCGCGGAGAGCCTTTCGCGCTTCTGAATGCTTCCCCTGCGCGTTATGACACCGAGCCTCAGAAGCGCGTTTACCGCGTCTGCGAGGCCGCTGCCGCATATGCCTACGGGCTTCGCGCCGCCTATCGTATGCACCGCGATATCGCCGTTCGAGACGGTTATTTTATCTATCGCGCCGGGTACTCCCGAAATGCCGCAGCTTATCTCCGCGCCCTCAAATGCCGGCCCCGCGGCTGCCGCGCAGCAGACGAAGCCGTCCTTATTGCCGAGCGCCATCTCGCCGTTCGTGCCGATATCCACATACAGCACGAGGCCTTCCTCCGTGAGCGCGGCGCACGAGGCAAGCCCCGCCGTTATATCTCCGCCCACATAGCCGGACACGCAGGGGGCAAGGTACGCGCCTCCGACCGTCCTGCCGAAAAGCTCCTTCGCCCTGTACGGCGGCACGGCGATCTGCAATGGGTCTTCCCCCGCGGCGATGTGCTCCATCACCGTGTTTCCCGCGACGGACACCGCGCTTATATCCCCGACAGCCGCTCCGCACTGCGCGCACATATCCTCCGCCATCGCCGCGAGCTGGCCGCGTATGGCCTCCGCAAGCTCACCGAGCCCGCCTTTTCTGCAGTACTCGATGCGGCTCATCACGTCCGCGCCGCTGAAGCGCTGTGCGTTCGGCGCTCTCCTCTCGGCGAGAAGCCCGCCGTCCGTCAGGGCGTAAAGGCGCGACACCACCGTCGTCGTGCCGATGTCGGCGGCAAGGCCGAGACCCGTTCCGCCGCCTGCAATATTCTCACTCTGCGAGCCGACGGCGATAATGCTCTGCTCCTCCTCGGCATCAGCGATAATATCTCCCGCGGGTGCGAAGCGGCATGCCGATATCCGCTCTCCGTCAAGGGAAAATATCCTCCCCGTTGACAGCTCGCGCACCGCTCCCGTGACGGTGATGCGGCATTTTCCGCACTTGCCTGTTCCGCCGCAGGGGGCATCGGGGCGATTTATCCCGCCCGCTCTCAGCGCTTTCAGAATTGAGGAATTACCGGAGCAGGAACTCTCCTCTCCGGTAATCAGCTTTATCGTAAATTCGCTCATAGCAGCTCGCGGAGCTTTCCGATATAGCTCCCGTCACAGCCGCAGCAGCCGCCCACGAAGCCTACCAGCTCAAGCGCGGGGCGTACCTCCTCGGCAAACTGCTCGGCGGTATAGTCCTCGCCGACTCCGGCGTTCGGCTTGCAGTAAAGCGGGAGCGCCGTCTTTTCGGCGTACTCGCGGATTATCTCGAGCGCCTTCACGGGGCCGCAGGAGCAGTTCATGCCGATGCCCGCGATGCCGAGCGGCTCAAGCGCATCCACTATCTGCTGCACGGAATTGCCCATCATCGTTCTGCGGCGCTTTTCAAACGTCATCGAGCAGACGGTGGGAAGCCCCGTCCTCACGGCACATTCTGCCGCGATCTTCATCATCTCGAGATCCATGAACGTCTCAAGCATGATATAGTCCGCTCCGGCATCCTTCGCGGCGCCGCAGATGAGCGTGTAGCACTCCTCCGTCTCCCTCCTCGTGAGCTTGCCGAAAGGCTCAAGCAGAGCGGAAAGCGGGCCCGACGAGAGATAGACCTTCACGTCCGTCCCCTCGGCGGCCTTCTTCGCGAGCTTCACGCCCGCGGTTATCACGTCGGCGCAGTCATAGTCTGACGAGCGCGCAACGCTCGGCGGATTTGCCGAGAAGGTGTTCGTCTGTATCATCTCGGAGCCGACGGCTATGTATCTCTTATGCAGCTCCGTGACGAGCTCGGGATGCTCGATATTGTATTTCCACACGGGCTCGCGGGCGATACCGCGCTCCTCGGCCATAGCCCAAAGCGCCGTCCCTGCCGAGCCGTCAAGCAATATTGGTTTCCTGCTCATGCTCTAATCTCCCTTGACCACTCGCGGCAGATGCCGACGGTCTTCTGCGGGCTCTGCGTCCACGCATCCGCGCCTGTCTGCCTGCCGGAAGCATCATTCACCGGCGCTCCGCCGACGATTATCCTCACGTCGCCGCGCATCCCCGCGCTCTCGAACGCCTTCACCGTGTCCGCCATCGACTCAAGCGCCATAGTCAGCACGCCGCTGAGGACGATGATGCGTATCCCCTCGCGCTTCGCCGTTTCAACAACGGTCTCCGGCGCAACGTCCGTGCCGAGGTCAAGCACGTCAAAGCCGCCCGCCTCAAGAAGCGCCTTCACGATGTTCTTGCCGATATCGTGCAGATCCTCCCTGACGGTGCAGATGATGAGCCTGCCTGCGTTCTCGCCGCTGCCCGCAGTAAGCACCGGCTTGATGATGTCGACCGCCTCCGTCATTATCTCTCCCGCGAAGATGAGGTCGCCGACGAAGTATTCGCCCTCGTCAAAAAGGCGGCCTACGCCCTCCATGCCCTCGCGGCACGCCTCAAGCGCGGCTTCGGCATCGCCGTTTGATGCGGCGGCCTTTTTCATCTCGGCGAGGAGCGTGTCCTCGTCAAGCTCCTCCATCGCTGTCTTTATCTTATCGAAGTCCATAGTTCTCTCCTTCTCAGCCGTCCGCCAGAATAGTAAGCAGAAGGCGCATAAGCATCTTCTTCGCGGGGCGCATGAACCACGGCACAATATCTCTGACGAGCCTGCCGTACCCCTCGGGGTAGGATAAATATCTGTTTTCCATTCCGCGCCTCCTCACGGTCTGTAATCGCGCACGAAATCGCACACGGCTCTGAGATTTTCGCTCACGGCATCGCCGCGGTAAGAGAGCATCTTGTTCTCGCTTAGGATGAGGCCGCCCTCCGCGCCGAGCCCGTCGATAAGCTTTTTCGCGCGGTCAACGCACTCATCGCCCGTGCCCTTGCCGAGAAGGTCGGTCGTCATGCCGCCCATGATGCACACGTTCGGCAGAGCCTTGCGGAGCTCGAACGGATCGTCCTGCTCGAGGTGCATCGTAAGCACGCCCTTCGGATAGCCGCTGAAATAATCCGCATAGCGGAGGATGCTGCCCTCCGCGAATATGCGCACGGACATCCCCTTTGCCGCATACGCGTCAAGCAGCTTTTTGAGGCTCGGCCAGTAATACCGCTCAAACTGCTTGGGATTTAATATATTGTGCGCGAGCATCATGACCGACGCATCAAAGCAATATTTATCGCTCGGGCCCTTGCCCGCAAGTATTCTCTCGACTATCGGGTCGATATTCCGCTCGTCCCAGCGGCGGACGAAGTCCTCTATCACGTCGGCATTGCGGCGCATCGCAACGGACAGCTGCTTTATGCCGAGCAGGTTTGCCTCCAGCTCCTCTATGCCGAACTTTATCGCGCCCTTCATCGGGTTATTCGGCGCGGAGGACGGGATGCCGTATTCCTTCCCCGTCACGGCGCCCATATGTATGATGAACTTCGTATAATCCGTGTAGGCCTTGAAGGTGCGCTTCCAGTCCTCCTTCGTCTTTGCGGCCCACGCGTCGCCGTACTTGGCGGGGAGGAGCTTTTCCCACATGTATTTTTCGGGGTCGGCAAGGTATTCGCCCAGCGTGTCAACGGTGCAGTGGGCATGATCCCTTATGCCGACCGTCTCGGGGGTGTAATAGTAATAGCCCTCCGTGCCGAACGCCTCTGTCACGCTGAACTGGTTGCGGATGCCGATATCGAGCATACCGTCCACCTTATAGCTGTCGAGGAAATGCCTCACGCACTCCTCCATAACGGAATAGTCCGTCATGGCCTCGTCAAGCGTATGGCCGGCATCGAAGACCTTCCACGTAACGGCCGAGGAGAAATACGGCACTCTGTCCGGTCTTTCAAAAGCGGCAGCCCTGCGGAAAAGCGCGATACGCTCCTTCTTAAGCTCCTTGGTGTTCATATTTATCCCCTCCCCGGCGTAAATAAAGATATTAAAAATTTATCATGCTTCGGGGCAATAGTCAATCTCAAATGAATCCTTGCCCCCGTTATATCATCCGCCGCGCTCAGCGGCCCGCGTCTATCAGATATATCCTATCCTTACCTATCCTAACCTTACCTAACCTAACCTGTGTCAACCATTGGTAGCCGGATTCGTCCGGTTTTGCCTGCAATTCCGGCATTCTGAAAAAAGAGCGGGCATCCGATTCGGACGCCCGCGTGTTGAAAACGGATCTTTTACTGTCTTCCGCGAGACTTTTTGTCTGCGTATTTAGCGCTGATGAGCACGTACAGCGACAGGCTGATGACGAAGCGGGAGAGCTTATCTATGCACTCAAACGCCGCGAACTTATCCCCGAACAGCCAGCAGAGGATCTGAATGACCTGCACCCCTATGATGACAAGCGCTATCGTCTTCGACTTCTTCTCTCCGAGATCCTTCGCCATGGCGAGGATAGCGTAGCCGCCGAGCCATACAAGGCAGGCGATAACGGAGAGCTTGTTTTCCGCCACACTCGGAAGACCGAGCAGGCCGAGCGTGCTCAGCGCGCTGAGGATGAAATAAGCCTTCAGCAGCTTGCCGCCCGTTTTCTTCTTTGCGCCGGTGAAAAGGTACACCGCGCCGAAGCATGCGACCGCCACTACCGAAACGGACGCGATATAACGCGCAGCTATCTGCGCTTCCCTGCATGCCGCGGCGATGAGCGCTATCAGCTCCGCAACTGCAAATACCGCAAGCAGCACGCCCACGGTAACCTGTTCTTTTTTCTGCTTATCGTATTTCATATTTTAAGCCTCCCGAAGCTTCAACATTCTGCCATTTACATTATATCGTATGCCTAACTCGCCGTCAATACCGATTTAGAGCGATAAACAAAAAACTCGGCCCATCCGGACGGACAGGCCGAGCATATCAGCTTTTACAGGCCGAGCGCTATTGCCACGATCGTTCCCATGTAGTTGCCGAGGACGTAGCCGAGCGTGCCGATGAGCATCGCGGGGCCGACGAGCGCCGTCCACCCCTGGGATATCGCCATGCCCGCCGCGGTTGTCGGGCCGCCGATATTCGCGTTGGAGGCGATGATGGCGGACTCAAGATCGAACTTGAATAGCTTCGCGCTGACGAAGCAGAACAGCATATTGACCGTGACGGTCACCGTCGTAAACACGAGCAGCAGCGGAGACTTTGTAATTACGGTGTAGATATTCGCCGGAACGCCTATAACGAAGAGGAACAAGTATATAAGATACGTGCCGACCTCCTGCGAGCCGTGCAGCGATTCGACCTTGGCAGGCGCGAACGTGGCCACGAGCACCGACAGCGTGGTTATCCACACATACTGGCTTCCGAAAAACTTGACGACGAAGTTTGTCAGCTCGTTCGTCACCTCAATTCCGGCAAAGGCATCAGCGATGAGCCTTGCAAGGAAAACGACCACGACCGAGTACGCCACATTGAGAGCGATGTCCTTGAGGGAGATATCCTTTCTCGACCAGAAGGCCGCCGCCTGAGTCTGCGCGGTCTCAACGTTGCCGGCCTCAACGGAGTCTATGAGAGGATGCCTGAAGTTCTTACGGAAGAATTTTGCTCCCGCGAAGGCGATAAGCACGAAGAAGTAAGCTGCCATAAGGAGGTTGTCCGCAACTGTCGCGGCCGCCGTGAGGTCAGAGCCCGCCGCATACTGCGTGGCCATAGCGGCAAAGTTGACGCCGCCGCCGATATACGTGCCCGTCATCATCGCGGCAACTCTTGCGAGATCGGCCGCGGAGCCGAACGGATTCCTCAGCAGGAAATAGGCGAGAAACGCGCCGACCGTCGTGCCCAGAGCGCCGATGAGGAATATAACGAGCATGCGGCCCGTTTCCTTCCAAATCTTCTTGAGGTTGCATTGGAGAAGGAGCATCGGTATCGCCATCGGCACGATGACTCCCCAGACTATATCGTCATACAGAGTGCAGCTCGTGGGTATAACGCCGAGGTTTGCCAACACCATTGCGAAGATAAGCGCGATGATGGCGCCCGAGATCTTCGATGCCCATTTGTACTTCTGCTCGAGCCATATCGCGAGATATACGCCGAGGCACATGACAGCCAGCAGACCCCACGTGTTGTCGGCGGCGATGAGCGACTCGCGGCCGATAAGGTTCATCCAAACATTGCCCATTTGCTATTCCTCCGAAAATCAGTGTAAAAGAGCTTTTCTAACAGATTATAAAGGTTTTTTTGCGAAAACGCAACCTATCTAATCAAATAAACCGACCCGTACCCGCGTCCTGCCAACGGTGCTCCGCTGCGTTTCTCAGAGCTCATGCGGTCAGCCGTTTCGGAACGCTTTTTTGCTGATAACCTGCGCCTTCATCACCTTTACCATGACGTTCTCCGCGCCCCCGATACCGGGCGGCAGCGTCATTGCGTTCACGCTTCTTTTCAACAGGCTCGGCATTCCGACAGAGGCGCTCGCCATGGTGCTCTCGCTCGACGTTATATTTGACTTCCTGCTCACGAGCGTGAACATCTATTGCCTGCCCATCGCTCTGCTGAATTCCGCCTCCGTGCAGGGTCTTCTCAAGCGCGATATCCTCCGCAGCAAGACCGCCAAGCCGACAAGCGAAACGAAATAAGCGCAAAACGGCCCCCGCCTAATCCGCGGGGGCTGTCGCTTTATCTTAAATTTCTCGGTCTTGCTTTACCGCACCCGGAGCAGAACGCTCCCTTGTTGACAGCTCCGCATGCCGGGCATTTCCACCTGCCCGCAGCTTCCTTCGCGGCCTTGGCCTGCTTGGCCTTCTTATCCTTCACGCCGAGCACAACGAGGAGCACCGCGCCGACGATCAGCAGCACGAATATCACCGCGAGGATCGCGGGGATGGGCGAGCTCTTTTTTTCCGCGGTCACATCTGCCTCCGGAGAGGGCTCGGGCGCTGCCTCCGGCTTATCGGACGGCGCAGGTGTCTCGCTCGGAGCAGTCGTCGCATCGGGTGCCGCCGCCGTATAGGACACGGCCGCCGCGGAGGACGATGCCGCCGCGCTCGTCTTGTCGTCCTTCCTGCTGACAACGTTGACGTAGTAGTAGACCGTTCCCTCTGTCTGCGGGACGTTGAGGCTCGTTCCGGTCGCGCCGGTGATGGCATTGCCGCCCGCGTTGGAATTCACGCTGTTGCTGAACCACTGATAGCTCAGCGTGCCGCCGTTCGGATCGGAGGCCTGAACCGACAGCGTGAGCGCCTCGCCGAGCTTCTTCTCGGCGGAAACGGGGTTCACGGAGATGACGGGCGTTTTTAGCTCCGTTTTCTCAACGGTCAGCAGGCAGGCCTTGCTCTCGGTAAATGCCGTTCCGGCCTTGTCAACGCTCCGGTACTTCGTCTCTATGTAGTACCCGTCCATAGAAAACGGGATGTTCGAAAGGCGCATCCACTCTCTGCCGTCATCGCCCTTGAAGGTGTCTACCTTGACGTCGGGGAATCGCTTTTCAATCTCGTTGAATTCCTTGCTGTGCCGCCAGCAGTTGCTGCCGTCCTTCGATACGATGCGCCACTCAACGTCGGAATAGTTCTCTGCGGCGGACACGAAAACGGCGTTCTCGCCCTCCTTGACCGTCTCACTGCCGGGGCTCTTTGTTATCTTCAGCGCCGGAACCTCTACCGTGACCGTGATGCTGACGGTGCAGGGGTCTCCCTCCGTCTCGCAGGAGAGCAGCTCGGTGAAGCTGCCCGCCTCCGTCGGCGTGCCGGAAACGGCGAAATACGTGTCATACTGCACGAGCTTGATGCCCTCCGGCAGCTTGCCGCTCACAACTGTGCACGTCTGGATCATCTCGCCGACATCGCAAAGCTCCGTCTCCTTCAGCTCCTTGCCGTAAGTGGCCTTCACGGAGCCGCTCACGGTGCGCATCTGCTTCTCCTTGACGGTGACAGTCATGCTTGCTCTGTAGTCCGTGCTGTTCGTGCGAATATCCACGACGAACGCATATGTGCCCGCGCCCGTCGGCGTGCCCGCCGCAACAATGCGGTTCTGATCGGCGCTGACAGCCATTCCGGGCGGCACGGTGCCGGAATTGAGATAGAACTCGTCTATATCCTCGCCGTTCGGCATATCAACGCAGATGCTGAGGTACTCGCCGACAGTGCCCTGCCCGCTGCCGCTTATGGCATCCCACGCGAAGGCCTGAACCGTAACAAGCGCGGCCATAACGCACAGCACGAGCAGCGCGCAAATTATAGATCTTCCTGCTTTTCTCATTTTTCCCTCCGTATTGCGGCCTATTTTCATTAAAAGCATCTTATCCGAGCACAAATGTGCATATTGATAATACCATTCCTCTGTCCGTGTGTCAAACCGAACAAATCTGCCGCGCCCCGCCTGACGGATGCCTCTTAGATAAGCCGAATCTTTTCATATCGGCTGCCAGGACCGCAAAGTCAGTCGGGTCTTTTCAGCATGAACCACGTTGTGGAGTTCAGCTCCTTCTCCTCGTGCCTGAGCAGCGTTTCAAAGCCGAAATGTGTGTAGATAGCGGCGTTTTTTTCCGTGTTGGTGAACAGGAAGATATCTCTGTCCTGCTCGTTGCACTCCCTGATAAGCTGACGCATGAGCTTTGAGCCGAGCTTCTGTCCCTGCTTCGGCGTCTGCACGGCGAAGGCCTCAATATAGGCCGTGCCCTCTCTGAGCGTAAGCTTTTCCTCATCAGCGGCGATATAGCTTACGATGTCCCTCATGTTTGCCGCAGTCTCCTCGCAGGAGTTTTCCGCGACAATCCTGCTCACGGCATCAATATCGCACAGGCAGCATTTTTCCATCGGAACGAGGACCATAACCGCGCTGTAATCGTCGTTGGTGAGCACGGTTCCGTGCTGCTCGGCGTTGCTTAACCACTCCTCGGAAAGCTCGTAATAAGCTCTCATATAGCAGGAGTGAGACGCGTGCGCGGAGGGTATCGGATACCCGTAATCGGCGAAGGCCTGCGTAACGGTGAGCGAGGCCAGCTTATGGTCAAGCTGATCCTCCACTGTGCGGAATCCCTCCGGCAGAGAAGTGAACACGCTGAAATCGTTGTCCATGTCTTTCTCCTCATAGCTTAAAGTATTTGCAAAAAGCACTATAGCATATATTCCTATCTCATTCAATAATGAATTGCGGCGGATAATGCC
>DCGN01000109.1 GCA_002315275.1 Clostridiales bacterium UBA1777 | reverse complement strand
AATAAAAAACAACCCTCCCGCGATTGCAGGAAGGAAGTTAAGAGCTGCTGGGCAGATTTGAACTGGCGACCTCATCCTTACCAAGGATGCGCTCTACCTACTGAGCTACAGCAGCAAAGTATATGCCCCTTGGTTTCAAGGGGCATATGTGGCGACCGAGAAGGGACTTGAACCCTCGACCTCCGGCGTGACAGGCCGGCGTTCTAACCGACTGAACCACTCGGCCACGGCTTAGCTATAATACCTCAGGAGGTTGATTTTGTCAACCCCTTTTTTTCAACTTTTTTTATTTTTCTCCTTGCGGCTCAAGACGGATCTGATAGTGGGGGATTTTATCTCTTTTACCCCTCCTCCGGGAAGTACCGCTTGAAAACTTTTACGATGCCGCAGCTCCAGCACAGCAGCAGAGCCGCCGCCGAGCCGACTATCTCCTGCCCTATCTGGAACGGCAGCTTCAGGATAGCATACGCTGGCGTTGCGTATATGTAAGCGCGGCCGAGGTGGTATCCTACAACGGTGATGATCCCGCCGAGAACAACGCCGATGACGGAGCCGAGCTTCGGCTTCGCCTTGAACAGTCTATGCGTAAACTCGCTCACGATGATAGCCTGCAGGCCGTGGACCGCGAGAGACACAAACATCGGCGTGGGATAGAATATCATATCCCCGAGAAACGCGCCGATCCCGCCTACAACAAATGCAGAAAACGGGTCGAGCAGGATAGCCGCCGTGCATATTACGAAGTCATTCAGATACACATGGCCGCCCGGAACGGGTACGCTCAGCGTAGACGCGCTCATAATTATATTCATAGCCAGCAGCAGCGCCGTGACGCAAAGTTTTTTCGTGGAATAACGCTTTTTCATTGCGGTTTCCCCCTTGACGCGGTTTACGGGTTTAATTATAATCATTTCTGATATTATTAATAGTGTCAGATAAGGAAGTTTTTATATAACCAGATGAAATACTTGATTGACAGACAAGCGGGCTCGCCCGCATATATGCAGCTATACAGGCAGCTGCGCGAGGACATCGTTTCGGGCGTTCTGCCTACGGGGACAAAGCTCCCATCAGGGCGCGTGATGGCATCGGAGCTCGGGATAAGCCTCATCACCGTGCGCCACGCGTATGATCTTCTCGCAGACGACGGTTACATCGTCTCCCGCGAGCGGAGCGGACAGTTCGTCAGCTTCGGCGGGCTTGCGGTACCGCAGAGGGCCGCATCCTATACCGCGAGCGTTTCCGCGCCCGATGACGGCTTCCCCTTCTCCGTGTTTGCGAAAACGATACGGCGCGTTTTATCTCAGCGCGCGGAGCAGATCCTGCTTCCCTCTCCGAGCTGCGGCATATCCGAGCTGCGGGAGGCGATATCCGCATACCTTGCACGAAGCCGCGGCATCAGTGCGCCGCCCGAGCGGATAATCATCGGCTCCGGCGCGGAGTACCTCTACGGCATAGCCGTCCAGCTTCTCGGGAGAGACACGCTATTCGCCATTGAGGATCCCTGCTATCCGAAGATACGGCAGGTATACGAGGCAAACGGCGCGAAGTGTCAGGCGCTTGAAATGGGCGCTGACGGCATAGTCTCCGGCAGACTTGCCGGGTGCAGCGCCGGCGTTCTGCATGTCACGCCGTACCACAGCTTCCCGTCAGGCGTTACCGCGCCCGCTCCGAAGCGCAGGGAATACGCAATGTGGGCGCGTGAGCGGGATTCATATATAATAGAAGACGACTACGATTCCGAGTTCGCCGTGGCAACGAAGCAGATAGAGACGGTCTACTCGCTTGCCCCCGACCGCGTAATCTACATGAACACCTTCTCGCGCACGATGGCACCCGCCCTGCGCATGGGCTACATGCTCCTGCCGGAAGTGCTGTTTGAAAAGTACAGACAAAAGCTCGATTTTTACTCCTGCACCGTGCCGACCCTTGACCAGTATGTGCTTGCCGAGTTCATCAACAACGGCGACCTCGAACGGTGCATCACGCGCAGACGCCGCCGTCAGCGTCAGGGGTGAATTGTTCATAATTCCGTGCTTTACTGAGGCGGCATCGTATGATATTATATGTAAAGAAAATGCCCTTTGAGGTCTGTTTCGGAGGATTGATATGTCTAATTCACCGGCTGGGCTGAAGGCCGAAGCCAAAAAAATTATCCGCGATTCCAAGCCCCCCGTAATAAGCGTGGGCATGCTGCTGCTCATTCTGATACTTATAGCTACCGTGCTGGCCGGCAATATAATCTCCAACCGTGCGGGAAGCGTTCTGACCGACCTTCAGGACATTGCAACGCCCGAGGAGTATATGGAATACGTTCAGAGCTTCGCAGACAAGACCGATGAGGAGATCTTCGAGATGGCGGAGGAGATCACGCCCACCGTTCAGGATGTTCTCGTCATTGCAGCGCTGTTCCTTGTAGTCACCTGCGTGAGATTGGGATATATCCTGTTTCTTCTCAATACCGTACGCAAAACGAACCCCGTTTTCGGCAACCTGCTTGACGGCTTCGCGATGATCCTACGCGTGCTCGGACTTATCGTCTTCGGCGGCATTGTGCTGACGGCCGGCTTCACGCTGTTTATCATACCCGGCGTTCTGCTGTTTTACGCTTACCGTATGACGCCGTATATCATGCTCGACCATCCCGAGCTGTCCGTTATCGGCTGTATGCACGAGAGCCGCAGGATGATGAAGCACCACAAGCGCGAGCTGTTCGCGCTTGATATAAGCTTCATCGTATGGTGGGCGCTCAAGCAGATCCCACTCATCAGCTACGGCATCAGAGTGTGGACGATTCCGTTCACGGGTCTATCCAGAGTTCTGTTTTACGAAAACGTGCGCAGAGATCCTGCATATGACGGCCTCGCAAAGGAACCCACCGCGGTACTCCCGCCTCAGAACGGCGAAAACAAGAATTAAAAAATCTCCCCCCTGCAGTTCAAATCAGCATGAACCGCAGGGGGGATTGTATTTATCGGCAATTACAGGAGCTTGCCCACCGGTCTTGTCGTTGTCGCAAAGCCGTATTCCTTCCGAAGCGGCGCGATGACCTCCTCAGCGTCGGCTTCGTCCGAAAATATACCGAACACGGCCGAGCCCGTGCCGGTCATGATCGCGCCGAGCGCACCGGCATCTATGAGCTTTGATTTGATCTCCGCTACGACCTTCATGCGTCTGTCGCCCACATCCTCGAACACGTTGTACATTCTGCGGCAGATGCCTCTGAGGTCTCCCTCCTCGAGCGAGGAAAGTATTCCAACCGTGTCGGGGTGATGCCGGCCGGGGCGGGTGTCAAGCTTTGTGAAAAGCTCGGGCGTAGACACGGAAAAGCGCGGCTTGCAGATAGCCACGGTGCAATCCGGCAGATCGCGAAGCCTCGTCAGAACCTCGCCCTTGCCCTTGGCGAGCATCGTGCCCCCGCAGAGGCAAAATGCCACATCCGAACCCGTCTTTGACGCAAGGTCGAGAAGCTCTTCTTTTGAAAGCGGCGAATCAAACGCGCGGTTCAGCCCTCTGAGCACGGCTGCGGCATCGGTCGAGCCTCCGGCCATCCCCGCTCCCACCGGGATGCGCTTATTGAGCGAGATAGCCGCACCCTCCGTTCTGCCCGCGGCCTCGAACCACAGCCTTGCGGCCTTCACGGCGAGATTTCTCTCGTCACACGGGATGAACGGCAGATTGCTCAACGCGGAGATCTCTCCGCTGCCGTTTATATCTATCCTTATATCGTCCGCAAGGGAGACCGTCTGCATTATCATGACCATGTCATGATAACCGTCCTCTCTGCGGCGGCCGACATCGAGCGAGATATTCAGCTTGGCGTAAGCTTTTTCGTTTATCGTCATACTCTCCGTCCTTTCGCGTCAGCCGAGGAGATATACTCTCAGCTCATACGGCCGCGTTGTAAAGCCGTTGGATATGACAAAGTTGAAATCGTAGTTTGACAGCACCGGCTCCTCGCCGTTCAGATAGAAGCCCTCCGGCGCATTGAAGCGCACCTGCTCCGCCGTGAACGAGCAGACAACGAGAAGCTTCTGCTTCTCATACCTTCTCGCGTAGACATACAGCTCCCTGCTGTCTTCATAGTACTCCGTATAGTCACCGTAGAGCGCGACGGGAGTCTCCTTGCGGAATTTGATGAGCTTTCTATAGAAATTGAGAATGGAGTTCGGGTCTGCGTCCTCCGCTCTGACGTTGATTTGCTTATAGTTTTCGTTAACGTTGAACCACGGCCGGCACACGGAGAAGCCTGCGTTGTTCTCATCCGTCCACTGTACCGGCGTTCTGGCATTCTCGCGTGTTGTTCTCTGCATAACGGAAAGGATCTTTTTATCGGAAAGGCCGATCTTCTTGAGTATGCGCGCGTTATTGAAGGTCGCCACATCTCTGTACATGTCGAGCCTCGGCAGGGCGATATTCGTCATACCGATCTCCTGCCCCTGATATACGAAGGGCGTGCCGCGCTGAAGCATATACATCGCCGCGAGCATCTTGCCGCTTTCGACTCTGTACTGCTCGCTGCCGTAGCGGCTGATGATGCGGGGGTGATCGTGGTTTTCTATATAGAGCGCGTTCCATGCCTTGCCGTAGAGCATGTTCTGCCACGAGGAGAACGCCTTCTTCATCTTTCTGAGGTTGAACGGGCGGGCTATCGTGTCTGTCATGAAGCAGTCCGCCTCCATGTGGGAGAAGGCTATCATCTCATCGAGCACCTTGTTCGGCCCTTCGGTGACGTATCTGAGCGCGGTATCCGCAGTCGTGAGCGGGCTCTCGCCGACAACGAAGCAGTCATACTCATCGAGAACGTCCCTCTTGAACTCCATCAGATAGTCAAACACGCGCGGGCGGTTTACGAAGTGCTTCATGCCGTTGGCTATCGGCGTGACGGGGTAGGAGTCGGGCAGGCCCTCTGTTTTCGCGGTGAAGGTGATAACGTCCTCTCTGAAGCCGTCCACTCCCATGTCGAGCCAGAAGCGCATTATATTTTTGACTTCTTCGCGCACCTTGGGGTTTTCCATGTTGAGGTCGGGCTGTTTTTTTGCAAATAGGTGGAGATAATATTCATCTATCTCCTCGTTATACTCCCATGCGCCGCCCTCGAATATGCTTGTCCAGTTGTTCGGGGGGTATTTTTCCCCGTGTTTGATCTTTCCGGGGCGCCATATGTAATAGTCATGGTAAGGATCGTCGCGGCTCGAGCGGCTCCGCTTGAACCACTCATGCTCATCGGAGGTGTGGTTGACGACAAGGTCCATGAACACCCTCATGCCGCGTTCGTGCGCGCCGTCAAGCACCTTGCGGAACACATTCAGATCTCCGTAATCGGGATGGATGTTCATATAATCGGAGATATCATAGCCGTAGTCTGCGTTCGGCGATGGGTAAATCGGCGAGAACCATATGGCATCGACGTTCAGGCTCTTTATATAGTCCAGCTTCTCGAGCACGCCCCAAAGGTCGCCGATACCGTCTCCGTTGCCGTCACAGAAGCTGCGGGTCCATATCTGATAGACTGCCATTTCCTTGTACCATTGCGAATTTTCCATGATAATCTCCTTTCTTTGCGCGGTAGTGTTGGCTTTATTGTACCACACGCGGAAATGCTAAACAATACAGCTTATAAAAATATCTCCCCGCCTAAAAGCAGGGAGATATCGGTTTACGCGTTGGCACCGTAGTTTATTCCGGTGTACAGATAGAGGAACTCTTCAAGGCAAAGGCCGTTTTCCATGATATAGGTTGCGGCTTCAACGCCGACATAGCGGTAATGAAAGGGCTCAAACATGACGCCCGTGACCTCTTCCTTATCCTTCGGGAAGCGTACAATGAAGCCGTACCTCTCGCAGACGGTAGACATATACTTGTAAAGGTCGGTGTCGGCGATTGATTCGTCCTTGATGGGGTAATAAACGTCCGTGATATCGCAGCAAAGGCCGGTCTGATGCTCGCTGCAGCCCGCGGGCATCGTGATATAGAAGCCCTTGTAGTTTTTGCCGTCCGTCACGCCGTTGTTGGCGCATACTCTGTCGAAGTTTGCGGCCTGATCGGCATAGCTTCTGTAGCCGGAGGAGAGATAAACGCTCAGCCCCTGATTGCGGGAATCCTGCGCGAGGGCAGAAAGCGCTTCGATAATGCGGCTGTCAAAGGTCTGCTCCTCAAGCGTTGCAAGCTCGGCCGGAACGTATTCATCGATCGAGTTTGTGCCGTTTGCAAGCATGAACTCCCAGCTCGTAACATCAATATCCGGAGGCGTGGGCAGGCCGAGCGCAAGAGCGCGACCCGCGGGAGATTCGGGGTCAACTGTGGGCTCGGGAGTCGGCTCGGGTGTGGGCTCTGCCGCGGGCTCGGGCGTGACCAGCACCGTCACGATGACGGGGTCGGGCTTGACTGCCATTTCGGCATTGTCAAAATCCGAGGATTTCCATGAATCCTGCGCCTTCTGGAAGGCATACAGCGCTATAACGGCGATAAGCAGCACGCCGAAAACGGTTCTGAGAACCTCTAACAATTTTCTCATTTTCATTCTCCTGTGGATATCTTGTCTTTTTCAGACATTTTTCAATATATTTTACCATTTCCGCGCAGAATAATCAATATCTATTATTTTCCCCGCCGCACGCAGTCATGCGCAAAATATAGCGGCATCTTAATACGGCTTTATATTGACAAACCCGCAGTTTCCGCATATAATTCAGTGTACAAAAGGGAGTAGCTTGCGCTCCTACGGAGCGTTCGGTGCATCGTCATCCCGGCCGGATATCGGCTCGGTGCATCGGGCTTTTGCTGAGCGAGACTTTTACGGCTTAACTGTAGGCTGTAAAGGTCTTTTTTCTTTACATATATTGAGGATATAGGAGGTCAGCCTTGGATAACAGTAAAAAATACAGCGATTTTCTGATCAAAGCCGGATATTGGGTCGTCATAGCCGGGCTCGTTATTCTGTTCGCCAAGTTTCTTTTGAGCCCGCTCGTCCCGTTTATTATCGCGCTGATCGTTTCCGCGTCGGTCCAGCCGCTCGCCTCGCGTCTGTCGAAAAGACTGCGCATGAAAAAGAGCGTGCTGTCCGTGATACTCGCGCTCCTGATCTACCTTCTTCTTGCCGCCGCGCTCGTCGGCATTCTCATAGCGCTCATTTCGGCGCTGATATCGTGGGCCGAGAGCATGCCCGCGTTTTTTGCGGAGAATCTTTCTCCGTGGCTTGCCGAGCAGGGCGATAAGCTTCTGGCCTTCATAAGCCGCTATGCCCCCGAGGTGACGCCTACCGTGGATGAGCTTCTGCCCGATGCCTTCGGAACTGTCGGTTCCTCCGTCATCAATCTCTCGGGCAAGATCGTGTCGTGGGCATCGTCCGTAGGCTCCCGCCTGCCGGGTATCCTGCTTGCAACGGTCATCTGCGTCATTTCAACGGCATTCCTGTCCGGTGACTTCGAGCATGTGACAGGCTCCGTTCTGAGCCGTCTCCCCGCGAAAGGACAGAGCATCGTAAAGCGTACCCGCGAAGCACTTCGGACAGTCATCGGGCGTTATGCCAAGAGCTATTTCCTGATTTTCTTCATCACTTTCTGTGAGCTGTGCATAGGCCTTCTGATAGTCGGCATCAAGCAGGCGCCGCTTATTGCGCTGATCATCGCGGTGTTTGATATTCTGCCGATAGTCGGCTCCGGCATGGTGCTTCTGCCGTGGACGGTCATCACGTTCATTCAGGGCAGCTTTGTGCGCGGCCTCGGCCTCGCTATCATATACATTATTGTTATAGTCGCGCGCCAGATATTCGAGCCGCGTATAGTCGGCCGTCAGGTCGGGCTTCATCCGCTGCTTACGCTTCTTTGCATGTGGGTCGGTCTGAAGCTTGCGGGCGGCGTCGGGATGTTCGCCTTCCCGATAACACTGCTGATAATCCGCGAGCTCAGGGCAGACGGCATCATAGGTAAGGCCGCGACAGGAACAGAAACAGTAATTTCGGCATCTCCGGCAGCGCCGGAAGCATCTGATAAAGGAGAAGAAACCGTACAATGAAATTTTATCTGGAAGACAAAGAGGCCGTTCTGAACGAGGTTCAGGCCGACACAAACGGACTTACATCAGAAGAAGCGCAGCGCCGCCTTGAGACCAACGGCAAAAACCGTTTGGCTGACGCTCCCGGCAAGAGCCTTATCGCCCGTTTCTTTGAGCAGATGGCAGACCCGATGATAATCATCCTGCTCGTTGCCGCCGCGATAAGCGGTGTGCTCGCCGTGGTCGAGGGTGAGAGCTTTGCGGATGTCATCATCATTCTGGCTGTCGTCATCGTAAACGCCGTGCTCGGCGTATATCAGGAGAACAAGGCGGAAAAGGCGATTGAAGCGCTTCAGGAGATGAGCGCCGCGATGAGCAAGGTCATGCGCGACGGCAAGCTCGTCACAGTCAAGTCCGAGGAGCTCGTTGCCGGCGATATCGTTCTGCTTGAGGCAGGCGATGCCGTCCCCGCTGACGGACGCATCCTCCAATGCGCGAGCATGAAGGTCGAGGAGGCCGCGCTCACCGGCGAGTCCGTCCCTGTCAGCAAGCTGATAGATGTTATCAACCTCGCCGAGAATCAAAATGACGTTCCCCTCGGCGACAGAAAGAACATGGTCTACATGGGCAGCACCGTGGTCTACGGCCGCGGCACAGCCGTCATCACAGGCACGGGCATGGGCACAGAGATGGGCAAGATAGCCGATGCTCTCGCCAATGCCGAGCAGGGGCAGACTCCTCTGCAGATAAAGCTCACTCAGCTTTCCAAGATACTCACGTGGCTCGTTCTCGGCATATGCGTGCTCGTTTTTGCGGTCCAGCTTCTGCGTGCGGGCGGCTTCGAGTTTGAGGCCGTGCTGAACTCGTTCATGATAGCCGTCTCCCTCGCTGTCGCCGCTATTCCCGAGGGTCTTGCCGCCGTTGTCACGGTAGTACTGTCCATCGGCGTTACGAATATGTCCAAGCGAAACGCGATAATCCGCCGTCTCACCGCCGTTGAAACGCTCGGCTGCGCGCAGATAATCTGCTCCGACAAGACCGGCACACTCACGCAGAACAAGATGACCGTTGTGGATTCCTTCGGCTGTGACGAGGGCAAGCTCGCCTGCGCGATGGCGCTTTGCTCCGATGCGGAGCTCGGCGATGACGGCCTTGTCACCGGCGAGCCCACGGAGGCCGCGCTCGTCGTCTGGGCCAACAAGCTCGGTCATGACAAGAACACTCTCAAGGCGAAGAATCTGCGCGTGACGGAAGCTCCGTTCGACTCCATGAGAAAGATGATGAGCACCGTCCACACCTCCGGCAGCGGCTTTGTCCAGTACACTAAGGGTGCAGCGGACGTTATAATCGACCGCTGCGTCTCCTATATGGAAAACGGCGAGATAAAGCCGATGACCGACGAGTACAGAGACCGTATCGCCGCCGCGAACAAGGCCATGGCAGACAGAGCGCTCCGCGTTCTCGCTTGTGCCAAGCGCGAATGGGCCGTCAAGCCCGT
Organism: Clostridiales bacterium UBA1777; assembly: GCA_002315275.1. Lineage (GTDB taxonomy): Bacteria > Bacillota > Clostridia > Oscillospirales > Oscillospiraceae > Limivicinus. The sequence continues at coordinate 5,690 of DCGN01000109.1, read as the reverse complement.
CAACTGCGAGCCCGAGGCGCTCGAGCAGGAGCTTTGCTTCATGGGCATCTGCGGCATGATAGACCCCGTCCGTCCCGAGGTGCTCGCGGCTATAGCCGAGTGCGGCAAGGCAGGCATACGCCCCATCATGATAACCGGTGACCACCGCGATACCGCTGTTGCCATAGCGAGGGAACTCGGTATCCTCAAAAACGGTCTTCGCGCCGTTACGGGCGCGGAGCTTGACGCGATGGACGATGAGACATTCGGCAAAGAGTTTATCAACATCGGCGTTTACGCCCGCGTTCAGCCCGAGCACAAGACCCGTATAGTCAAGGCATGGCAGGATGCCGGCTTCGTCACCGCGATGACCGGTGACGGCGTTAACGACGCGCCGAGCATCAAGACAGCCGACATCGGCGTCGGCATGGGCATCACCGGCACAGACGTCACGAAAAATGCGGCGGATATGGTGCTCGCGGACGACAACTTTGCAACGATCGTTTCCGCTGTCGAGGAAGGCAGAAGGATATACGATAACATCCGCAAGGCTATCCAGTTCCTCCTCGGCTCCAACATGAGCGAGGTCCTGAGCATATTCTTCGCGACTGTCCTCAACTTCACCATACTTCAGCCCGTGCATCTGCTGTGGATAAACCTCGTAACGGACTGCTTCCCCGCTCTCGCTCTCGGCATGGAAAAGGCCGAGCCCGACATCATGCAGCGCAGGCCCCGCGAGGCTAAGGCCGGCATCTTTGCGGGCGGTATGGGCTTCGATGTGGCATATCAGGGCTTCTTCGTAACCGTTCTTGTGCTCTTGTCCTATTTTATCGGCCATTATATGGAATCCGGCGTATGGGAGATCAGAAACAGCCCCGACGGCACCACGATGGCGTTCCTCACGATGAGCATGGCGGAGATATTCCACAGCTTCAATATGCGCTCGCAGCGCGGCAGCATCTTCAAGCTTCCGAGTCAGAATAAAGTGCTGATCCTTGCGGCAATCGGTTCTCTCATCGCAACGACCGTCGTCTGTGAGATACCTGTTCTCGCAAACTCGTTCGAATTCACAAGCGTGAGCTTCCCCGAGTACGCCGTTGCAATAGCCCTCGGCTTCTGCATCATCCCCCTCGTTGAGCTTGTAAAGCTCATCCAGAGAAAGCTTGCGAAGTAATATGATAATCCAACCGCGGCAGCCATCAGGCTGCCGCGGTATTCTCATATAAACAAGGCACTCCGTTTCGGAGTGCCTTGCAGTTTGTTTATCGGGTTTTATCTCAGTACATGCCGCCCATGTCGGGAGCTGCGGGCGCGGGAGCTTCCTTTACGGGGATATCGGTAACGAGGCTCTCGGTGGTAAGGATCATGGATGCAACGGAGGCTGCATTTTCGATCGTGCTGCGGCAGACCTTGGTCGGGTCGACAATGCCCATGGCGATCATGTCGCCGTAGACATCGTTCTGAGCGTCGAAGCCGTAGTTGGCATCGGTGCTGTTCGTAACGTTGTTGAGGATGACTGCGCCCTCAAGGCCTGCGTTTGCGGCTATCTGCATGATAGGAGCCTTGAGTGCCTTCGCGATGATGGAGGCACCGGTTTTCTCGTCGCCGTCAAGCTCGGAGACGAGCTTCTCTGCTGCCTTGGAGGCTACGACGTATGCCGTGCCGCCGCCGGGTACGATGCCCTCTGCGACTGCAGCGCGGGTGGCGTTGAGAGCGTCCTCAATGCGGAGCTTTTTCTCCTTCATCTCGGTCTCGGTCGCTGCGCCGACCTTGATGACTGCTACGCCGCCGCTGAGCTTTGCGAGGCGCTCTTCGAGCTTTTCGCGGTCATAATCGGAGGTAGCGGTCTCAATCCTGCGCTTGATCTGGGATGCGCGTGCCTTGATGTCCTCTGCATCGCCTGCGCCGTCAACGATAACGGTGTTCTCCTTGGTGACCTTAACCATGTGTGCCTGACCGACGAGGGAGAGGTCTGCGTCCTTGAGCTCCATGCCGAGCTCGCTGGAGATGACCTGGCCGCCTGTAAGAACTGCGATATCCTGAAGCATTTCCTTGCGTCTGTCGCCGAAGCCGGGAGCCTTGACGCATACGCATGTGAACGTGCCGCGTAGCTTGTTGAGGATTATGGTAGCAAGAGCCTCACCCTCAACGTCCTCAGCGACGATGAGCAGCTTCTTGCCGGCCTTGACGACCTGCTCGAGAACGGGGAGTATCTCCTGAATGTTGGAGATCTTCTTATCGGTGATGAGGATGCAGGGATCCTCGAGGATGGCTTCCATCTTGTCGGTATCGGTGACCATGTAGGGGCTGAGATAGCCGCGGTCGAACTGCATACCTTCAACGACTTCGCTGTAGGTCTCGGCGGTCTTGGACTCTTCGATGGTGATAACGCCGTTTTGGCTGACCTTCTCCATAGCCTCTGCTATCAGAGTGCCGATGTGCTCATCGCCGGAGGAGATGGTGCCGACACGGGCGATATCCTTGGAGCCGGAAACGGGCTTGGATGCTGCCTTGACTGCGTTGACGGCGGCGGCGGTAGCGCTCTGGATGCCCTTTCTCATGACCATGGGGTTTGCGCCTGCTGCGAGGTTCTTGAGGCCTTCCTTGACCATGGCCTGAGCGAGAACGGTGGCGGTGGTGGTGCCGTCGCCGGCTACGTCGTTGGTCTTGGTGGAGACTTCCTTGATGAGCTGTGCGCCCATATTCTCAAACGGATCCTCGAGCTCGATCTCTTTTGCGATCGTCACGCCGTCATTGGTGATCAGGGGAGCGCCGAACTTCTTGTCGAGAACGACGTTTCTTCCCTTGGGTCCGAGGGTTATCTTAACGGTATCGGCCAGCTGGTCAACGCCGCGCTCAATTGCTTTTCTTGCTTCTTCGCCGAAAATTATCTGCTTTGCCATAATTATTGCCTCCTATTAATCACTCGATAATTGCGAGAATATCGCTCTGGCGGACGATGGTGTACTCCATATCCTCGAGCTTTACCTTGCTGCCGCTGTACTTGCCGACAAGGACATCGTCACCGGCCTTAACGACCATCTTGACCTCATTGCCGTCAACCATGCCGCCGGGGCCAACCTCAACGACCTGATAAACTTCGGGCTTCTCCTGGGCGGACGACGTAAGGAAAATGCCGGATGCCGTGCGCTCCTCCGCAGCATTCTGCTTGAGGACGACTCTGTCAGCCAAAGGTTTAAGCTTCATCATATATACCTCCAAAATATTTAATACATTTTTATTGCCGTTAGCACTCCGTTCTTCTGAGTGCTAACGATGCATATAATACCACACTTTTATTTTTTTGCAAGTCCTTAGGGCGAAATTTTGCGGCTTTTTTTATTAACTTTTTGTAACGGATTCTCCCGCTTGGCGAGGGCTGTGCAATATAGGCGAAAAACCGTGCTTTACGCGGAGCGAATAATAGATTATAATGTAGAAAAGTGCTCCGGGATCCGGGAGCACCGTAAGTGAACTGATTTTAACGGAGGATATATCAATGGAACATGTAGCATGGAAGGGCCGCATCAAGGCCGGTATGAAGAGCGAGTACGTTCGCCGTCACAATGAGATATGGCCCGAGATGAAGGCTCTTTTAAAGGACGCGGGCATCTGCAACTACAGCATTTTTTACTGCAATGACGAGGTCTTCGGTTACTATGAGTGCGAAAAGGGTGTTGAGTACGCTCAGCAGGCTCAGGCAAACAGCCCCATCGTGGATCGCTGGAACGACTATATGCAGGACGTTCTCGAGCTTGAGATGGACCCTGTCACCGGCGCACAGCCCGAGCTTGAGCAGGTCTTCCGCCTCGATTGATGGAGCGCTCGAACACCTTTTACACGGCCGACCGTCAGGTCTGGCGAAAGTGGCTCACGGATAACTACCGCACCGCGAAGGATGTTCATTTTATCTTTCCCATGAAGGCCTCGGGCGAGGAAAGCCTCTCCTACAATGACGCCGTTGAGGAGGCGCTCTGCTTCGGTTGGATCGACAGCACCGCCGGCCGCCTTGACGATACGCATTCCACCCGCCGCTTTTGCCCTCGCAGAAGCGGCAGCGGCTATTCACGGCCGAACATTGAACGCCTTCTGTGGCTTGATGAACGCGGGATGATACTCCCCGAGGTACGCGAGACCGTTGCGGATATTCTTTCCGCGCCGTATGTTTTCCCTGAGGATATTCTCGCCGCATTGCGCGAAAATGAGGCCGCTTGGACAAATTACGAGCGCTTCTCCGACCCGTACAAGCGCATTCGCGTCGCCTATATCGACGCTGCGAGAGACCGCCCCGCGGAATTCGAAAAGCGTCTGAAAAGCTTCATCGAAAAGACTGCCGCGGGCAAGCTGATAGTCGGCTACGGCGGGATAGACAAATACTACGAATAAGCACATAGCTCCTCCCGCGAAGCACTGCGCAGGAGGAGCTTTTCGTGTCTTAAACAGGGCATTTCAAAATGGCCGTCATCGGAGGTGTCTTATCTGTTATCACGATACTGTCCGAATCGGATATAACGACGTTTTCGGCCATTTTCAGAAATCCATCCGGTGCGATATAAAACCGCAGCCTCATTAATAACCGATGCCCCATCTTCAAACAGAGATGGGGGCATTGACGCATAATAAAGGGTTTTTGCATTATAAGTCTGTGCGGCGAGTTATTCATCGGACGGGTTTTCCGCGGCGGGAGCGACGGTGATGAGCTTTTTCGCAAATTTGACGAGCTCCGCCTTTGTTTCAAAGCCGTACTGCCGGCAGAGACTTTTAACCAAGGCGTTGACACTGCCGACGGTGATATCCTTGAGCTTCGCGATGGCTTTGACCGTCATGCCGTAGGACAGCAAAAGCAGCAGCTCGTTTTCTTCCAGCGAGTGGCTTAAGATGATAGGCTCGCCGCGGGAGGCTCGGAAGATGATCTCCCAGCCCTTGAGATCGTTCTGATGGATCTTCTCGATCTTCCGCGCGTATTCGGCGCCGTACCTGCGCAGGCACTCGTAATATTCTCCGGAAAACATAGAGGAATATTTCGCCATAAGCGCGTGGAAGCCCTCCTCATAGCCTATGCGGCAGGCATCCTCAACGTAATACCGATGGACCTCGGTGCTGCCGGCTCTGGCGGAGAGAAGGGCGAGCGCGGCATCCATAACGAGCAGTGCGGGGAGCACTCCCTCCGACTCAAGCCTTCTCGCGGAGGCCGCGAAGACGCGCAGGGCGTTGCCCGATTCAGCAACATTGCTGAATATGGAGCTTACGACCGTTATCAGCTCGTAGGTGATCAGCGCGCTGTCGGAAAGCTGCCGGAGGTCCACGGCGTGAAGCTCGCAGGGATCGAGGGAGTACATATATTTGCACGCGGCAATGAGAAAACGATAGTCCTCCCGGTGCAGAGCATCCGAGGCGCAGACGACCTCCATGTGTTCGAGGCACAGCTGCATCTCGGAATACAGCCCGAGCGTCATATTGTCGTACAGCATTGTGCAGTATGCGCCGAAGCGGACAGACGCGGGCTTATCCTCGCCGATGAGCTTTCTGCACAGAAAGATGCTCTCGGAGTAATCCCCGCTGAGGTTGAGAAGCTGCGCGTCAAGAAGCGTGAGCTCGTCTTCCGACAGCCCTGCGCGCGAGGAATAGTATTCGGAATACACGAAAACGGGGAAGTGATACGGCCCGACGACAGCGGAACGCCTTGCGTTTACGGTGCGGCCGTCCTCGGG
>DCGN01000026.1:4676-5142 GCA_002315275.1 Clostridiales bacterium UBA1777 | reverse complement strand
TCAGAGACACCGAGTATCTCGTTATCGAGTCCACCTACGGCGACAGACTCCATACCGACGAGCGCCCCGATTATGTGAAAGAGCTCGCCTCGAGAATACAGACGGTTCTCGACCGCGGCGGCAACATGGTCATCCCGTCCTTCGCCGTCGGCCGCACGCAGGAGATGCTGTATTTTATCCGCGAGATAAAGGAAAAGGGCTTAGTCCACGGTCATGACGGGTTCCCCGTATATGTTGACAGCCCGCTTGCCATCGAGGCCACGAGCATTTTCCTCCAATGTGATACGGAATACGTTGACGAGGAGATGCGCGCCGTTATACGCTCGGGCGTTAACCCGCTTGTGTTTGACGGACTGAAGCTGTCTGTCTCGCAGGAGGAGTCCCGCGCGATTAACGAGGACAAAACTCCGAAGGTCATCATTTCAACGAGCGGAATGTGCGATGCGGGCAGAATACGCCACCATCT
>DCGN01000026.1:3878-4608 GCA_002315275.1 Clostridiales bacterium UBA1777 | reverse complement strand
GGCACGCTCGGAAGACTTCTTGTTGACGGCGTGAAGAACGTTAAGCTCTTCAATGAGGCAATAACCGTACAGGCGGAGATAAACGTCCTGCCGGGAGTCAGCGGCCATGCTGATAAGAACGGCCTCATCGCCTGGCTCAAGGGCTTTGAGACAAAGCCTAAGCTCATCTTTGTCAACCACGGCGACCCTGAGGCGGCAGACGCTTTCACGGCCTGCCTCAACGGTGAGCTCGGCTATAATGCATACGCGCCATACAGCGGCACGAGCTATGATCTTCTCCGCGGCGAATTCGTCAGAGAGACAGAGGGCAAGCCGATTGAGAAGAAGGTCATCGGTGACTACAGAGCTGTTGCCGCGTTCAGCAAGCTCATTGCCGCAGCAGAGAGACTGCTCTCTGTTGCCCAGAAGTGCAAGGGCCGCACGAATAAGGATCTTGCCCGCTTTACGGACCAGATAAATGCCGTTGCTGACAAAATGGAGAGATAAGAGCGGATTCTTACCATAAATTTAAGATTGACTAAACCTTTGCCATATGTTAACATAATAATTGATATCATAGGTGCAGTATTTCACGAATAATAGGCTCAGATCTTTATAAGGAGAACGCATTGATGTCAAAAAAGAAAAAGCATCGCGAAAAAACGAATGGAACGGAGACTACGCCGGTTCCCGAGGATAAAATAGAACAGACAGAGGCCGCGGCTGTTCCCGCCGAGGAGAAGGCTCCCGA
>DCGN01000026.1:541-3745 GCA_002315275.1 Clostridiales bacterium UBA1777 | reverse complement strand
AGGAGAAGGCTCCCGAGACGGAGGAAGCTCCTGCAGAGGAGAAGGACGAAAAGGTATATGAGCTCAAGGAGGAGAAGAATCCGGAGCTTGAGCCCGTCATTGTTGAGCGAAATCCCGATGCAACGATCCAGTTCTCGAAGAGCTATGAGAGGGAAAAGAAGATCGCCGACGAGGTGAGACGGCGCAGGAGAAGGCCGATAGTTTTCGTACTGAGCCTGTGTGTCCTCCTTGTGCTGACGGCTATCGTTGTAAACGCGATCGACAGCGGCGGCTTCAGGATGCCGTCCAAAGTCAAGGAGACCCCCGTGCCGGAGAATCCCGATGCACAGGTGACGATGGTTCCCATTCCGACCGCGCCTCCCGCAACCGAGGCTCCCGTTGAAACTGAAGAGCCCGTCAAGGAATCCGTTTACAATATCATTCTCAGCGATATGAGCTGGGAGGAGGCCAAGCAGGACTGCATTGCCAAGGGCGGTCACCTCGCAACCGTTTCAAGCTATGAGGAGCTGCTGAAGATAACCGCAATGGCCGAAGAGATGGGTGTTTATAATCTCTGGATAGGCTGCGCGAGAGTCAACGGCGAGCTCGTTTGGGAAAACGGCGAGAGCATTGACTATTATGCATGGGGCGTCGGCGAGCCGTCATATTATGACGGTTTTGACGGGGCAGCAGAGGACTATGTGATGCTGTGGAACTATGACGGCGTGTGGTGCTATAACGACAGCCGCAACGATCCCGCGGGTGAATATGCCTATGCCTACAGCGGCAAGATAGCATATGTGCTCGAGACAGAGGGTTAAAAAACATCGGATACAGCTTGCCGATAAAAGGCAGGCTGTGTCTTTTATAGAGAGAAACGGAGGAAAGCTATGAGCAAGGTGCTTTTGATAAACGGCAGCCCGAGGGAGAAGGGCTGTACATATACGGCGCTGCACGAGATGGAGAAAACACTCAATTCCTGCGGTGTTGACACGGAAATACTCCAGCTCGGCACAAAACCGATCAACGACTGCATCGCCTGCGGCCGATGCTCGAGAGACGGTTACTGCGTTTTTGATGACGCGGTAAACCGCATTGCCGCGAGAGCGGGGGAGTTTGACGGGCTTGTTGTAGGCTCGCCCGTATATTATTCCGGCCCGACCGCGAGTCTCACGGCGTTTCTGGACAGACTGTTCTATACGGCATCCTCAAAGCTCAAGGGTAAGCCCGCGTGCTGCATCGTATCCTGCAGAAGAGGCGGCGCCACGGCGGCGTATGACAGACTGAACAAGTACTTCGGAATCTCAAGCATGCCTATCGTGACCTCGCAGTATTGGAACCAGATCCACGGCAACACGCCCGAGGAGGTCATGCAGGACAGGGAAGGCCTTCAGACTATGCGAACGCTTGCACAGAATATGGCATGGCTCATCAAATGCATCGAGGCGGGCAAGACGGCAGGGATAGACCTGCCAATATACGAGCCTAAGACGCCGACTAATTTTATCAGATAAGAGGTAAGCGGTAATGGATTATAACAGACAGCTGCTTGATTTTATAAAGCACAGCCCAAGCGCGTATCACGCGGTGGATAACGTAAAGAAAGCCCTCGAGTCAGCGGGCTTTGAACGCCTCGAGGAGAGCGGCGCATGGACGCTTAAGGCACCGGGCAGGTATTATGTCGAGAGAAACGGCTCCGCGATAATCGCTTTCAGAGTACCGCGGGAGGACTACAACGGCTTTATGATAATGGCGGCGCACAGCGATTCGCCCACCTTCCGCATCAAGGAGAAGCCGGAGACCGTTTCTGCAGGGGCGTATACACGGCTGAACATTGAAAAGTACGGCTGGATGATCTGCTCCACATGGCTTGACAGACCGCTTTCCGCGGCAGGCAGAGTCATGGTTGAAGAAAACGGCCGCATCATCAGCCGCCTTGCCGACGTTGACAGAGACCTTCTGATGATTCCGAGCGTTGCCATTCATATGGACAGAACCGTAAATGACGGCAAGAAGTTCGACGCAAACGTTGATATGCTCCCGATAATGGGCGGCGCCGAGCAGAACAGAAGCTTTGCGGCTATAGTCGCAGATTCTGCAGGAGTGACAGAAGACAGCATCATCGCGATGGATATGCAGCTCTATCCCCGCACCGAGGGTGCAGTTTGGGGCGCCGAGAACGAGTACGTTTCTTCTCCGAGGCTTGATGACCTGCAGTGTGTTTTCGGCTGCATGAACGGCCTTATCAACGCGAATGACGGCGACAGCGCAGGCGTTCTCGCCGTGTTCGACAATGAAGAGGTCGGCAGCGGTACACTACAGGGTGCGGATTCCACGTTCCTGTGGGATGTGCTCGCAAGATGCTGCCGTGCCTTCGGAGTTGAAACGGAGCGCGCTATGGCAAACAGCTTTATGGTGTCTGCCGATAACGCCCATGCCGTTCACCCGAATCATCCCGAATATGCCGACAGAAATGACAGACCGCTAATGAACGGCGGTATCGTCATCAAATATAACGCCGCGAGAAAGTACGCTACGGACAGCCTCTCCGCTGCCGTATTCATGAAGATATGCGACAGGGCGGGCGTGCCGTATCAGCGCTTTACGAACAGAGCAGACCTGCCGGGCGGGTCAACTCTCGGCAATATAAGCTCTGCGCATGTATCCGTCAGCACCGTGGATATCGGCCTTCCGCAGCTCGCGATGCACTCGGCTTACGAGACTGCCGGCGCAAAAGACACGGCGTATCTCGTCAAGGCGGCAGAGGAGTTCTATGCCTGCTCCTTCCGCAGAGACGGAGACAGCGTGCTTCTCTGACGGTATTGATCAAAATTCTGTTAATTTCAGGTTTTCTCCCTTGAATATGATACGATAATCATGTAATATATGCGCGGTGGTTAATTTTGATGAAAAAGATAATTCTATTATTGCTGGCTGTGTCGATGCTTCTCGGCCTGTCAGCCTGCGGAAGTGCCTACGGTGTATCCACGCTGGAAACGCTCGTAGAGCAGTCCTATTCTCTCGCCTTCCGAAACGCAGACGATACTACATACTATGTCGTTGCGGCGCTTGAGCAACTCAATGCCGAAGGAAGGGTCGAAGAGCTCGCCCGCAAGTGGTTCGGCAGCAACATCATCTCGTTCGGCAAGAGAGCGGGCGCCGTTGATGAGCTCGGTAATATTCCCGCCCAGACCTTTATTATCGGAATAGACACGGACTCCTTCC
>DCGN01000026.1:0-533 GCA_002315275.1 Clostridiales bacterium UBA1777 | reverse complement strand
ATGGCCTACAAGGACGCTAACGGCCAGTATTTCGGCTTCGATATAGAGCTTGCCGAGGCTGTGGCCAACAAGCTCGGATGGACGCTTCAGATCCAGCCCATCAAAAAAGAGGATGTCTATATTGAACTGTACTCCGGCAATATCGACTGTGCATGGGGCGGCATTGTGCTTGACGAGAAAGAGCTTGCCAAGGAAAAGTACACTCAGTACGGCCCGTACTGCAAGAATGATATAGTTGTTGCCGTGAGAGAGAATTCGGGAATATTCAACCAGCTGCAGCTCCACGGAAAGCATATGGTGATGTGCGCAACGGATGAGGCAATGGCCGCGCTTGACGCAGATCCCAAGCTCGTGAAGCGCCTCGGTCAGATAACCCGTCTGGCGGGAGGCACAACGGAATGCTTTGAGAATCTCTACTACGGAAACTGCGACGCCGTTTTGACGGACAGCACCGCGCTTGCATATTTCAACTGCCATTGATAACTTAAATGAGACCGCCTTAAGGAGACGGTCTCATTTTGTATGAACAATAA
>DCGN01000047.1:10472-10709 GCA_002315275.1 Clostridiales bacterium UBA1777 | reverse complement strand
CACCTCAAACGCCGTACATCAGGGCTCAAAGCTCAATGAGGACGAGCTTGAGGACTATTTCAAGTGGCTCGCCGACCTTGAGTATAACAAGATGGGTCTGCCGAAGCCGGATAAGGTGATCTACCTCGAGGTGGACGTGGAGACGAGCCTTGCGCGCATGAAGCGCCGTCAGGCCGCAACGAACACCAAGGCCGATATCCACGAGACGGACTCCTCGTACCTTGAGAAGTGCCTCGT
>DCGN01000047.1:10259-10438 GCA_002315275.1 Clostridiales bacterium UBA1777 | reverse complement strand
TATTTCGGCTGGGAGCGCATCGCTTATAAGAAAAACGGATTTGAGCGCAATATTGACGAGAAGAACGAGGAGATATATCAGAAGATCCTCGCCGCCTTGAGAGCGTAAAAAAAGCGGGCCTTCCGCGAGGAAAGCCCTAAGCGCTGTCAGCCGCAGCCGCAGCCGCCGTTGTTGCCGCT
>DCGN01000047.1:8939-10234 GCA_002315275.1 Clostridiales bacterium UBA1777 | reverse complement strand
GCCGCAGCCGCTGCTGCAGCCGTTGCAGCCGCAGCCGAAGAGGATGATTATGAGGATGAGTATCCAAAGGTAGCTGTTGTTGCAGTTTCCGTTACAGAACATATGAGTTCTCCCTTCTCCGCGCCGACGAGGTCAGCCGCATATGGGCGCGGGCACAGCGGCAGCGAATGTGTATCCGGTATGACACGGCCGCATCAGCGCCGTTCGAGCCATAATATGCAGAGCAGCGGCGCGCGGACACTTATTTCGTTTTGAATATTACCGGCCCTCGGCGCTGTGCCGACGGCATTTGGAATATATGTGCGGCTCCGGCCGCATGGAGGTTTTTTAATGGCAGACGAAATCAAAAAAACAGGGCAGATCCCGCAGCCGAGCGGGAATATGCCCGTTCAGCCCTCGGCAAGCATGAGAATGCCCGTTCAGCCGGGTGCTCCGGAGGTCAAGCGCGTAAAGGGCGTAGATAAGCTGTTTATTGACGAGCACGGCGACAGCGTTTCCAACTACACGGGAGACGCCGAGTCCGAGCGCGACTACAGACCTGTCAGACAGAGCCACGAGTACAAGTCCGGCTGTCTGGGCGGCCTTATGTACTTCGTGTTCATATGCTGCCTGAGCATAGTGCTGGCGTGCGTTGCGTGGATGGCGGCAAGCGATGCCCTCGCGCTTAACGCCGAGAGCTTTGAGACGACGGTCGTCCTCCCGGCGGATATATTCACCACGGAGACCGTTGACGACGTGGACGAGGACGGAAACGTCATCGGCACGAAAACGGTGACCCACGCCGATATCGACTATGTGACAGACCGCCTCAAGGAGGCAGGCCTTGTTGAGTACAAGTGGCTCTTCGAGTTCTTCTGCAGGATATCCCACGCCGACACGAAGTTTGACCCGGGCGAGTACACGCTCAAATCCTCGTTTGACTACCGCGCGCTCGTGCAGAATATGCGCAAGGGCTCCGGCGCCGCAGCAACTGTAAAGGTAACGATCCCGGAGGGCTTCACGATGCGGCAGATATTCGCAAGGCTTGAGGAATACGGCGTATGCTCGCAGGAGGAGCTGATGGAGGCCGCCGCCGATGCGACCTATAACTACAGCTTCCTTGACGCGGACGCTGCGGGAGACGCGAGCCGTCTCGAGGGCTACCTCTTCCCCGATACCTATGAATTCTACGTCGGCATGAATGCCTCGAGCGCGATAAACAAGTTCCTGCAGACGTTCAACAACAGACTCACCGATGAGATGCTCAGCACCGCCGAGGCGAGAGGCATGTCGTTCTACGATATAATCAAGATCGC
>DCGN01000047.1:2938-8903 GCA_002315275.1 Clostridiales bacterium UBA1777 | reverse complement strand
TCCCTGATCGAAAAGGAGGCCGCGAACGACGCGGAGAGAACGGTGATCGCATCCGTTATATATAACCGTCTGTACTCCGGCATGACGCTCGGCATCGACGCGTCCATCCTCTACATCTATCCGGACCATGAGGGCGCGCCTACGGAAGAGATGCTGTCTGTTGACAGCCCGTATAACACGCGTATCTACAAGGGCCTCACNNCCCACGCCTATATCGAACCCCGGCCTTGCATCGATAAACGCCGCGCTCTATCCCGATGAGACAGCGTATTACTACTACGCGCTCGATGTCGCAAGCGGAACGCACCGCTTCTTCACCAACGCAAACGAGTTCAACGCATTTGTTGCGACACAGAATTATGGCTGATTATAAAAAACTTGAATTGCTTGCCCCGGCGGGGGACATGGAGAGGCTCACGATGGCGCTCCATTACGGCGCGGATGCCGTGTACCTCGCAGGGCGCGAGTTCGGCATGAGGGCCGCCTCGGGCAACTTCGCTCCCGACGAGCTTGAAAAGGCCGTAAATACGGCGCACGCAAAAAATGCCAAGGTATACGTCACGTGCAACACGCTGCCGAGAGAAAATGAGCTCGAGAGGCTGCCCGCGTTTCTTGCACTCCTGCAGGAGGTCGGCGCGGATGCCGTCATCGCGGCGGACTTCGGCGTTATCGAGGCCGTGAAGAAATACGCCCCCGACGTTGCGATACACGTCAGCACGCAGTTCGGCGTATGCAACAGCGCGACGGCGAACGCCCTGCACAGACTCGGCGCGGACACCGTTGTCCTTGCACGCGAGGTGCCGCTTGCGGATATTCGAGAAATAAGAAAGCACACCGACCCCGACCTTCGCCTTGAGGCTTTCGTCCACGGGGCAATGTGCGTTTCCTTCTCGGGGAGATGCCTTTTGTCCAATTATCTTACCGGAAGAGACGCTAACCGCGGCCAGTGCGCTCAGCCGTGCAGATGGAAGTACCGCCTCGTGGAGGAGACACGCCCGGGACAGTACATGGAGATATCCGAGGACGGCGGTACACACATCATGAACTCCAACGACATGTGCATGATAGAGCATCTCGGCGAGCTTATTGACGCGGGCATCTGCTCCTTCAAGATAGAGGGCAGGATGAAGAGCGCATACTACTGCGCCGTCACCACGAACGCCTACAGGCAGGCGCTTGACGAGGTCATCGCCGGAAAGAGCGTATCGAAGCTCTGGGTTGACGAGGTGAACAAGGTGAGCCACAGGCCGTATTCCACCGGCTTTTACTACGGTGACCCCGGCCAATGCTACGCGGAATCAAGCTACACCACGAACGCGGACGTTGTGGCGGTGGTGGAGGAGTGCGACGGGCTCGGCAATGCCGTGCTCACGCAGAGAAATAAGTTTTACAGGGGCGACACGGTCGAGCTGCTCGTACCGGGCAAGCCGCCTACGGAGTTTGCGGCGGAGCATATCTTCGGCGCGGACGGCGAGGAGCTTGAGGACACGCGCCGCGCGATGATGGAGCTGCATATGACCCTTCCGTGCTATGCGCCGAAAAACTCGATAGTGCGTAAGTGCAGATAAAGCGGCAGAGCCTTCGGGCTGCGTCTGCCTCGGACAGAAAGAGGCAGAGCCGCGACTGACATACATTTTCCCTTTTCAGGAGATATACAGTGAACGATTCACAGTACAATATGCCGTCCGAGGGCGGCGAGAGAAACAAATTACACAGCGCCGTAAGGGCATTCGGCAGGGTGATGGCCATTGCGCTCGAGACGATACTGATGATCGCGGTAGCGCTTCTCGGCGTGATGTACGTATTCTGCAAGGGGCCGTCTCCGGCGGCGAAGGAGCTTTTCGTCAAGTCCGTGCGCGAGACCTCGGCTATCGGCTTCCTCGCCAACATCTATCTTTCCGATGAGGAGATAGCGCAGATCGAGGCGGGCAGGGAGTCCGACGAGTACGTCGAAACGGATACGACGCTTATCAACATCCCCTCCGCGGAGGAGACTGTCAGCGAGACGGGCGAGGACGCCTACGGCCTCGTTGACGATGACGGAGACGGGCTCATCCTCGAGGAGATACGCGGTCAGGGCTACCGCGGGTATATGATGATAGTGCTCGACCCGAGCCGCGTCGTCATGGGCTGCGTGCCGTCAAGCTTCGGCGCGAGAGGCTACACCGTTGCGGATATGGTGGGGTATTACGATGCCGTCGTCGGCACGAACGCGGGCGGCTTCCAGGATCCGAACGGCCAGGGCAACGGCAGCGTTCCCGATACGCTCGTTGTCTACGAGGGTAAGATATATTACTCCGAGTTCGGCACGGGCATGGGTTTTGTCGGGTTTGACGATAATTTCATCATGCACACGGGCAAGATGTCCATTCAGGAGATAAAGGATGCCAACATCCAGTACGGCGTATGCTTCGGCCCCACGCTCGTTTCAAACGGCGAGGCAAATGATGCGGACGTGCTCTCCTCCGGCCTTAACCCGCGCACCGCGATCGGCCAAAGAGCGGACGGCGCTGTCCTCATGCTCGTTATTGACGGCAGGCAGGTCAACTCCGCCGGCGCTACCTATCAGGATCTCGCCGATATCATGCTCAAGTACGGCGCGGTCAACGCCTGCAATCTCGACGGCGGCTCGTCCACGCTGATGTGGTACGAGGGCGGATATATAAACAACTGCGCATCGGTAGTCGGCATAAGGCCCGTTCCGAGCACATTTTTGGTGCTGAAGGAGGGCAAGAGCAATGGCTGAGATGAAAAAGAACCGTAAGCGCTCCTTCGGGCTCTTCGCCGCGCTGTACGGAGCGATATTCCTCGCCGTCATCATTGTCGGCATGCGCGTTCTCTGGAACGTGATGGAGAAATACGAGGCCTCACGCCCGCGCAATGCCATCGAGGCATATGTGGCGGGGCTTGACAGAGACGCGATAGGCACCGCCTGCGCGGACTTCCTCAATACGCTTGACGAGAACATCCAGTCACGCGATGAGAGCCTTGACGTTATCATGAACAGCATCACGGAGCTTTCCTACAAGAAAAAGTCCGCCGAGTGCACAGAGGACAGACTTGTATACGTCATCAAAAACGGGGATATCGACGTCGGCCGGGTGGCGATGGTGCTCGAAAAGGATGCGGACAACCCCTACGGCAAATGGGTCGCCGAGGAGCAGGAGCTCGACTTTTCGTATCTGCGCGGCTCGAAGACGTTTACGATCCCCGACAACTGGGATCTCGTCTGCGGCACTCACGTTATTTCCCGCGACTGTATTATCGACGATTCCATCCGCTATGCGGAGCTTGAGCAGTATTACGATAACTCGGCGATAGAGATGCCCACGCAGGTCACATATATGATCGACTGCTTCCTCGGAGACGAGATAAGAGTTGTCGCCGTGAGACCGGACGGCACGCGCCTCACGATCCCCGAGGGCGGCTTTACGGACGAGCAGGCGCTCAACAACTGCACCGATGAGGAAAAGCAGGCAGTCAGAGACTTCGTGGAGGACTTCACCGCGGCGTATATCCAGTTCTACTCCAACACGAAGAACGACCGCTACTCCAACTACAGCGCGCTGCGCGAATTCCTCGTCAAGGACAGCGACCTTGACAAGCGCCTCTATGGCGCTATCGACGGGCTTTATTGGGCGCACAGCAGCGGCGATAAGATACAGAGCATCGACATGGGCACATATATAAAGATCGACGGGTACTATATCATCGACTACGTAGTGACCGTTGACACCACGGGCAGAGAGGGCGTTGTCACGCAGGAGCTCGGCTTTGAGCTGCTCATACGCAACACGGACGGCGTGCTGAAAACAGAGGAGCTGTACACCACCTGACGGAGCTTAGATCGGACTGAAAAACGATTGCTAATTAACAGATTCTTAATTACTTGTGCTCTCCGTGTGGTAAAATGATAAATAATTAAATTTCCTTAGGAGATATGGGTATGAGAGAACGCATCGCACGCTTCATGGCGGGAAGAAACGGAAACGATCAGTTCAATATGTTCCTGCTGATCACGGGGCTCGTCCTCGCCGTTGTATCGAGCTTTTTGAAAAACACCGTTGTCGGCGGGATAATGACAGTGCTCGTCCTCGCGCTGCTCGGCTTCTGCTACTTCCGCATGCTCTCGAAGAACGTATATAAGAGAGCTGGCGAAAACGGCGCGTATCTGCGCAAAAAAGAGGCCGTAAAGAAGTTCTTCCGCTGCCAGAAGGAGCGCTGGGTGCAGAGAAAGGAATACAAGTTCTTCAACTGCCCCAAGTGCAGGGCCATGCTGCGTGTTCCGAGAGGCAGAGGCAAGATAAAGATCATGTGCCGCAAGTGCGGCAACTCCTTCATAGGGAAGACCTAAGATGTTCGGATATCTCACGGCGGAGCTTTCCCGCCTGACGCAGGAGGAGCTTGACCGCTATAAGGCGCTCTACTGCGGGCTGTGCCGCAGCCTCGGCGAGAGACACGGTCAGCTTTCCCGGCTCACACTGAACTACGATATGACCTTTCTCGTGCTTCTGGAGGGCTCGCTGTATGAGCCCGAGGAGCTGACGGGGAACGGCATCTGCCTTCCGCATCCCGTGCACGCGCGCGCGTGGGCGAGAAGCGAGGCTTCGGACTATGCCGCGGATATGAACCTCCTGCTGGCATATCTCAAAAAGCGCGACGATTGGGACGATGACTGCGACCCCGTTTCAAAGCTTGAGAGCGACCTAATGCGGAGAGATTATCTGCGCATAAGGCAGCTGTATCCGAGGCAGGCGGGCATCATAGAGGCAGCGCTGAAGGAGCTTGCGGACATTGAAAAAAGCGGCGAGCTTGATGCCGACAGAGCCTCGGCGAGCTTTGGCAGGCTGATGGGCGAGATATTCGTCATGCGGGAGGATCGCTGGAGCGGTATACTGCGTCAGCTCGGCATGGCGCTCGGTGAGTTCATCTATGTGCTCGATGCCTGCATCGACCTTGACGGGGATATAAAGCACGCGCGCTATAACCCCTTCGCGGCGCTTCCCGAGGAGACCGACAGAGAAAAATACTTCGAGGACATTCTGAAAATGCTTCTCGGAGAGGCTGTGTTCGCGCTCGATAAGCTCCCGCTCGTGCAGGATGAGGGACTGATAAAGAACATCCTCTGCTCCGGCCTGTGGTCGGAATTCAACAAAAAATTCGGAAAAGGAAAAGAATCCGCCGATGTATCAGGATCCGTATAAGGTCCTCGGAGTGTCGCCGAGCGCGTCAGACGAGGAGATCAAAAAAGCATACAGAGATCTCGCCAAGAAGTACCACCCGGACAGAAACCCCGGCAATGCCGCGGCAGCCGCGAGAATGAACGAGATAAACGCGGCATATGACGCGATAAAGAACGGTACCGCGCAGAATCAGAGCTCCGGCGGGGCATACGGCTACGGCGGAGGACAGAGCGGCGCGTATCAGCAGTATCAGCAGTACGGCGGCTGGAGCGGTTGGACGAATTGGGGGCAATGGCAGGATAACGGCTCGTACAGACAGCAGGAGAGAAGCGAGTACTCCGCCGCGAAAAACTACATACGCAACGGTATGTACCGCGAGGCGCTCAACGCTCTGAGCGGCGTTCCGCTCCCCGAGAGAGACGGCAGATGGTACTATCTCACCGCCGCGGCGAATATGTACATGGGCAACAAGATAGCCGCTCTCGACGCGGCAAAGCGCGCCGTGGAGATCGAGCCGGACAATGCGGAATATCAGCGCCTGCTCGACCGGCTTCAGGGCGGCGGACAGTATTACGATAATTATGCCACGACCTATACGACGGGGCTGCCGATAAACAGGATACTCACGGGGCTGTGCCTCGCGAATCTCTGCCTCGGCCCGCTGTGCGGCGGAAGGATACTCTGCTGCTGAGAAATGAATACCGAAAAGGAGATCGCTTAAGGGCGGTCTCCTTTTGGTTGATGGGGATTTTGAAGAGCTTGGAGTGTGTAGTTCAATTATG
>DCGN01000047.1:0-2894 GCA_002315275.1 Clostridiales bacterium UBA1777 | reverse complement strand
AATTATGAATTATTAACTCCGCACTTATTTCGTCTACGGGGAGGGGGAGCGGGCGGTGGCTTTATATTTGCGCATGGTGGCGAGGCCGCCGCGGATGTGGCGCTCGGCCTTGTTCCTGTCGAGCACGGCGCGCACGGCCGCGTATAGCGCCGTATTGATGCGCGGCAGCCGCTCCGTCACGTCCTTGTGCACGGTGGACTTCGATACCCCGAACCGCTTTGCCGCGGAGCGCACTGTGCCGCCGCTTTCGATGAGATACACAGCTATATCGCAGGCGCGTATGTCAATGTCGTTAAACACGTTAACCACTCCCATATATATCGTGGTTCACTATATGAAGGCGGCGCGGCTTATATGAGGGCGCAAAAAGCGGGCGGCACACGGCCGCCCGCTCGGGGTATGTTATGTTTAAGGGAGAGAGGTCACTTCTTGTCCTTCTGGTGGACATAGCCCTCGGGATAGCCCTTTTCCTCCGTCCATCCGGCGGCCTCGCGGTCACTCTTGAAGGAATCGAGCATGGTCTCGACGCAGACGATGGAGGCAAATACGCCGAAGAGAGCGACGATATCGAGCAGATAGTCAACAACGGCACCGGCGGAGAAGGCCGCGCAGCAGTCGAATACGTCCCAAACGAGAACGCAGGCAAAGCCGATGATAACGAGCACTTGATTGAGCTTGATGCTTGCTATCATGGAGTGACGGTCAGCGGCGATCATGAAGTGGTTGATGAGGATGCAGGCAACGACGACAATGTATATCAGGCCGAAAACAACGTCCGCCGCAGAGCCGGCGCCGAGCCACGTTGTGCCGAGAACGAACTGCCCCATCAATAGGGCACCCATGATACCCTTCATGAGGTTCTTCTCATGGTTCTTGAAGGACGAGTAGAGCACTATCTCGCAGATACCGAACGCGAGCATGCACAGCGTGACGGAGAGATTGGGCTCGGGAATGGACATCTGCTGGATGGCGCGGTATACCTGGCCGACGACGGCGAGGATAACGCACACGAGGAAGAACTTCTTGTTCAGAAAGAGCTTTTTCATTTTCGGAACCTCCTATTTATGGTTTAAACCAATATACCATACTTTTCCGTATTACGCAATCGAATAATTTAAAATATAAAGCTTGGGGATCGCGGCACCCTAAATGTCGCGAAGCGACAGAGGGAGGGGTGGGCAGGCCGGCGCCGAAGATGACCGAGAGGTCGAAGGGCGGCGGTTTTTCAACGGTTCTCGACCTCTCCGCTTCGCTATGCTCAGCACCTCCCCTTACGAAGGGGAGGCGGCGGAAAATCGCGGCTTCGCACGGACGGGGGCGCGGTCAGAGGGGGATATCGTAATAAAGACACACGCGGCCCTCACTGTCGGGCGCTGTCTCGCGGGAGAGGATGCCGCCGCATTTCTCTATCGTTTTTGCGGAGGCGATATTGTCCCTATAGCAGCCGAGAACGGCGTTATCAAGCCCTTTTTCACGGCAGAACGCGAGGCCGAATCTCAGCATCTCGGTCGCATAGCCCTTGCGGCGCTCGCTCGGGCGGACGTTGTAGCCGATATTGCCGTACATCTCAAGAAGCGGCGCGGGCATATCGTAGCGCACGCTCATGAGCCCGACGAGCACGCCGCCCTCAAAGCAGAGGAAGAGCTCGGAGCGGCCGAATTCGTTGCCGATGGCGGAGGCGGTTTTAATCATTTCGAGCCACTCGGGAAAATCCATCGTTCTGTAGCCGGAGACACCGGGAACCTTCCGCTCTCCGTGCTCGGTGTGCTCGAGAAGATACGCGTCGAGCAAGGGCTTATCATCGGCTGTGGGGGTTCTGAAGATCATGGCGCACCTCCCTCATTCACCTAAAAAACAGAATATGCACATTATAATACACATCCGCACGATTGCAACGGGAAATGAAACTTTTTTATTCCCGGAGGAATATTTTTATTACAAATATGCGTTGACGGCGCATTATTTTGTTCGGCTGTATAATATCCGGCTCCGCGTGACACAATAGAAGCAGTACCCTACA
Source organism: Clostridiales bacterium UBA1777 (assembly GCA_002315275.1). Lineage (GTDB taxonomy): Bacteria > Bacillota > Clostridia > Oscillospirales > Oscillospiraceae > Limivicinus. Next base: position 874 of record DCGN01000047.1, on the reverse strand, counting down.
TAGAATGTAACGGGCCATCTTATTTTCGGAGTGTGAACAAAGCATGGTCAAACGCGGAGAGATATACTACGCAGATCTCAGCCCCGTAATAGGCAGCGAGCAGGGCGGCATGAGGCCGGTTCTGATCGTTCAGAATGACGTAGGCAACAGGCATTCGCCGACGGTCATCGCCGCCGCGATAACGAGCCGCACGGGCAAGGCGCGCCTCCCGACGCATATAGAGCTGAGCGCCGAGGCCGTCGGGCTGAATAAGGACAGCGTCGTGCTGCTCGAGCAGATACGCACCATAGATAAATCCCGCCTGAAGGAATTCATGGGCCGCCTTGACGAGGGCACAATGACCGCTGTTGACAGCGCGATAGCCGTGAGCTTCGGGCTGGAGGGGTAATTATATAAGGGGGTGCACGGCATGGACTATCCGGTATATTCGGGCGATAAGGTAGCGGGGACGGCGCGGATATATACGCAGGGGCTCTACACGCGCGTTGAGGCCTCCTGTGAGCCTATGGACGGAATAATTCGGCTCTGGCTGAGGGGCGAGGATAAGGACGCGTACATAGGCGTTATGAGCCCTTCCGAGGGGAGGCTTCGCATCAGCGCACGCTACACCCGCCTTGAGGCCGAGGCGCTCCCTAAGCGCGTTTTATACGCCTCAGCGGGGGATAGGCCGCAGGCAAAGCCCGCAGCGACCGAACCCTCGCATGATGCGGCGGACGGATGGCACGAGGGGCGGGGCTGCCTTTTCAAAAGGGACGGTCAGGGAGTGATCATCGCGCTCGCGGCAGAGCTTTCGGGGCCTGCGCGCGGGGTGCGGCTCGAACGCATTGACGGGCGGGATTATATGCTGTTTCGCTATTGAATCGGGGCAGATCTG
>DCGN01000029.1 GCA_002315275.1 Clostridiales bacterium UBA1777 | reverse complement strand
CGCAGGTATCAATTGATACCTGCGTTTAATGCTTATGTAGTTATGCGTGATATCAGTCAACGCCTCTGGTCTTATCCAGAACCTTGTTGCCCACGTTGAACAGTACGAAGGAAACGATACAAGCAGCGGCACCCATGATGTAGAAGGAGCGAATGCCGAAGCTGTCGATTACGCTGCCGCCGATCTTGGAGAAGAGGCTCTGAGAAAGGCTGTTTGCAACTGTAACCATTGTCTGTGTTGTAGCGATAAGTCCTGCAGGAGCATACTGGTTGATGTAAAGAACCTGTGTGGGAACGAGCAGACCGAATGCAACGCCCTGGAAGATACATACGCCGAGAATCTGAGCTGTGTTCTGTGTGAAGTAGAACATAACCTGAGCGGCGCAGTAGAGGATAGCGGCAAAGCTCATTGCGTTTCTTGTACCGATCTTTCTGTGAATCTTATCGGAGAAGAACATAAAGGGGATAGCGCAGAGAGAACGGATACCAACCATGTAACCAACGATAGCTGTGTTACCGTGTACATCATCAATAAGGAATTTACTGAAGTTGTTAAGACCCAGTGTAGGAATTGTGATGAAGATGGAGAAGCAGAGGTAAACAAGAATTCTGGGATTCTTGATGATGCTTCCGATAGGCATATCCTTTAAGGACTGCTTTGCTTTACCTGCAACGTCTTCACAGGGGTTAACTCTGATGCAGAAGAAGGTGATGAGACCGGAAATACCGAAGCCTACGAGAGGAATGGTGTACATTGCCATGCCGGAAAACTTCTTCATAAAGGTTGCGTAACCGAAGCAGGCGATGGCATAGAACAGAGACCAGAACAGACGGATAACACCGAAATTCATTGTGGGGTGGTCTCTTCTGCTGGTCATTACCCAAGAGGTAAGAAGCTGACCGCTGGCACCGATAACAAATGTTGATACGATCATTCCGATAGGAGCTATGCTCTTGCCGTCGATTTCAATCTTTGCATAGAGGAACATAGGAGCATAAAGCAGAACGGAAAGGAGCGTGGTGAGAGAAATGGTCTTTTTAACGGACTGTGTCTTATCACTGATGAAGCTCCAGATAAGAGGAGCAAACATATTGATGATAGAGATGATAGACATGAAGGATCCGACTTCACCTGCGGAATAGCCTAATGTGGCCAAGATTGCTGCGTTGTAAACGTGACCTGCTGTCATGAAGCCCATTGTAGCTTCAACAAGCATAAATCCCTTAGATAACTTACTTACTGTCTGCTGCTCGTTAAGGGAAACGGCAGCACCATTTTCATTACTTGCCAAACGAAGAACCTCCTTAGTTCGAACCCACGGCGCATACCGTGGCGGAGAGACGGCGCCTCCCCTTATTCAGATATATTTAGACCATAACAGTATATACCAAACCGATTGACTTTGCAACTGATTATTTGCATAATCCAAATATTTCTTAGCAGAAAAATGCATAAAAAACCGTCAAAATGTTGATAATCAGAGCTTGGCCTTCCACTCGTTGTAGCGAGCGAGCTTTTCAAGGTATTTAGGTCTGAGGTTCATATCCGGCTCAAAGCGATCAGTGAGGACAACCATATTGTCGGAGGCCTCCTTATAGTCCTTATATGCGCCTGCTCCGACTGCCGCAAGCATAGCCGCACCTGCGCCTGTGCCCTGAATATGCGTGGAGCGGACAACGGGAATTCCGAATACAGTTGCACGGAGCTGGAGGAACTTATCAGCCTGAGAGCCACCGCCCATAGCACGGATTTCCTTAATTGCACAGCCCTGATTTTCCATCATGCGGGAAGCGAGCTTATCATAGCCCACTGCGAGATCAAAGGTGATGCCCTCAATAAGAGCCTCAAAGAGCTGCTCTCTTGTACGGGTGATGGACATACTGCTTATTGCCGCCTTGCTGTGGCTGAAATCGGGGCAGAAGAAGGTGGGATTTGTTGTATCGAAGCTTATTGCGTCAAACATCTCAACATAATTGTCCTTGCCGCCGCAGAAGGTTCTGATAAACCAGCTCATGGTGGAGCCGCCGTTGGCCGTGGTATTCATGTTGCCCTTGTAATTGCCGCACTTTGTTCTGAAGTTTGCGGAGCCCGATGAAGGGGGATTGGCGGCGGAGTGAGCGGAGAGGAAGCCGCACTGGTGATATGTACCCATGCTGTCGGAGAGGACACCGGGATTTTCGGGGATAGCGCCCATACCGAGAACGCCGCACTCCGTATCGTGTCCGCCGGGCATGATGAGCACCTCGGACTTCATATCTACTCTGCCGAAATATCTTACCTTACCTGCGATATAGTCTGCTTCAACTATCTTTTCGCTTACCCAGCTTCCGGGAACGTCAAAAATCTTGCAAACCTCTTTGTCCCATGAATATGTCTTGGAGTCCATAAGATCCTTGCAGGCGGCCATAGAGCTGTCGTTTACGGGGTCAAGACCAAGCTTTGCAAGAACAAACTGCTGAAGGTCAAACAGATGAGCCGTGTTGTTATAAATCTCGGGCCTGTTCTTTTCCATCCAGAAAATCTTCATGGGCATACCGTTTTTATTGGGCATCATGCCTCTGATGGCCTCGTATGCCTTGTCGCCGCCACGGGCAACGATTTCGGGATAGATGGCAGTGGAGCGGTTATCGGCAAGAAGAATGATGTTGCTTGTGGGCTCATAGTTTTTGTCCACAAGGAGCATACCGTGTCCGAAGAATGAGAAGCTCATAGCCTTTACCTCGTACTCGTCGCAGGTCTTTGCGATACAGTTGCCGACAACGTCCTGTGCGGCATCCCATACCTGTGCGGGGCTTAATTCAACCATGCCCTCCATGGGCTGAATCCATGGGTAAGCACAGCTTGAGGTTACAAGAAGCTTTCCGTGATAGTCAAAGATAAGGGCCTTTGCTGACTGTGAACCGAAATCAAGAGCGATTATTGCAGGCTGTTTCATGTTTATTTCCTCCGATATATATATTTTTTTATTATTTTATAATTTGAGCATCCGACAGAGAAGAGAATACATCTTCACGGGTTTCCTCACTAACGGTGATGAGATTTACGTCATCCCTCGCTCTTACCGAATCAAGGAAGGGGAAGGGCTTGGGCTGAAGCACACCGAGAATGTCTTTTCCGCTGTCGAGAACGCTTTGTACCGCTTTTTGAAAGCTTGGAGATTTGGATTCCATGTATCCCAGCTCATCCATTATTATATAGTCGCAATCCATGCTTTCCGCAAGAATCTTCGGGCCGAGAATATCGAACACCTCGGGGTAAACTGTGCGGCTCTTGTCGGAAAAATTGTCTCTCGCCGCAATGTTCTCATCCGTGTACTCCTCATCGGGAACATTGTATGGCAGAAGAATAAGCACCTTGCCACCGTCAACGGGCATCCATTTTGTCTTAAAGCCGCCGATAGAGGAGCTTGATGCTTTGAGCAGCTTTTTTATTATTGTGCTTTTTCCCACCTGAGAGCGGCCTGTTAAAAAGGTTATCATGTATGCCTCCGAAAACTGCTGTTTAAAATAATACTATTATATTATACATATCCTTCATACGGAAATGTAGTGGCAAAGCATATTGATTTTAGTGTCATTTTTTGTGCATAATAGCAAAAACAGCTCTTCACACTGAAGAGCTGTTTTAATGTCGGGAGTTTTAAAAATTATCGGGCTTGATTTGGAAATAGGACTGAGGATGCATACAAACGGGGCACACAACGGGAGCTTTTTTCCCGATTACAATGTGGCCGCAATTTCTGCACTGCCAAACGGTATCGCCCTCACGGGAGAACACAAGTCCCTCCTCAAGGTTGGAAAGGAGTCTGCGATACCTTGCTTCATGCTCCTTTTCTATGGCCGCCACCTTTTCAAAGAGGAGAGCGATGGTCTCAAAGCCCTCTTCCCTCGCATCCTTTGCAAAGTGCTTATACATATCGGTCCACTCATAGCTTTCGCCCTCGGCGGCGTCAAGAAGATTTTTCGCCGTATCGTGTGTATCGCCGTCGGTGAGAAGCCTGAACCACAGCTTTGCGTGCTCCTGCTCGTTTACGGCAGTTTCCTCAAAAATACCTGCAATCTGCTCATAACCGTCTTTTCTCGCCTGATTTGCGTAATAGGTGTATTTATTTCTCGCCTGAGACTCGCCTGCAAAGGCCTGCTTCAGGTTTTCCTCTGTTTTAGAGCCGTGAAGTTCCATAGGTAATTCTCCTGTTAATATGCAACTGCCCAAACGACCATCTGCTTTGCAGGCTTACCGCATACGGGGCAAACATCGCCGATATGCTCCTGCTCAAAGGGAATACATCTGGAGGATACGCCTACGTCCTCCTTCATCTTCATCTCGCACTCAAGGTCGCCGCACCACATCATCTTTATGAAGCCGCCCTTGGAGACGATGTCCTTTGCCTCGTCGAGAGTTGTTGCGGGATAGCAGTTATCGGTGAGGTTTTTCTTTGCCTTCTCATAAAGACCGCTTTGTACTGTGTCGAGGAGAGCCTTTGTCTCGTTTTCAAGCTCATCAATGGAGCAGATGACCTTTTCACCGTTGTCACGGCGAACTGCAACAAACTGATTCTTCTCCATATCACGGGGACCGATCTCAATACGGAGGGGGAAGCCCTTCATCTCGTACTCGGCAAACTTCCAGCCGGGTGACTGCTCGGAATCGTCCAGCATTGCACGGATGCCGGCGGTCTTTAAGCGCTCAAGCATCTCGTTAGCCTTGTCAAGAACGCCCTCCTTGTGCATGGAAACGGGGATGATAACAACCTGCGTAGGTGCAATCATAGGAGGCAGAACGAGACCGTTGTTGTCACCGTGGGTCATGATAAGACCGCCGATGATTCTTGTGGAGAGACCCCAGCTTGTCTGATGGGGATACTGGCGTGTGTTGTCCTTATCCGCAAACTGAATATTGAATGCTCTGCAGAAGCCGTCGCCGAAGTAGTGGCTTGTGCCGCTCTGAAGAGCCTTCTTGTCGTGCATCATGCACTCGATGGTGTAGGTGTTGACAGCGCCGGCGAACTTTTCCTTGTCGGTCTTGTTGCCGCGGATAACGGGCATTGCAAGGAAGTTCTCGCAAAGATCGGCGTATACCTCGAGCTGATGCAGAGTCTCCTCGCGGGCTTCCTCCTCGGTGGCGTGGAGGGTGTGGCCTTCCTGCCAGAGAAACTCTCTGCCGCGGAGGAACGGACGGGTGGTCTTCTCCCAACGGAGAACGGAGCACCACTGGTTATATTTCATAGGCAGGTCGCGCCAGGAGTGAACGATGTGGCTCCAGTGATCGCAGAAGAGCGTCTCACTGGTGGGACGGATGCACAGTCTCTCGGGGAGCTCTTCGCTGCCGCCGACCGTGACCCATGCGCACTCGGGAGCGAAGCCCTCAACGTGATCCTTTTCCTTCTGAAGGAGGCTTTCGGGGATCAGCATAGGCATGGAGACGTTCTGATGACCGTCGCGCTTGAACATTCCGTCAAGCACAGTCTGTATGTTTTCCCATATTGCATAGCCGTAGGGACGCAGAATGAAAAGACCCTTGACGCCGGAATAATCAACCAGCTCGGCCTTCGTGCATACATCCGTGAACCACTGGGCGAAGTCCACTTCCATGTCGGTTATCTGTTCGACTTTCTTTTCTTTTGCCATAGTAATTATTACCTCTCATTTCGCCAGAGCCCTTGCTCCGTCGTATTTGCCACGTTATTTTATAACCCATTGGGAATAAAGTCAACAGCATAATGCCGCGGACACAGCAAATTCAGCTCCAAAAACGGTAAAAAAAGATAATTTTTCTTGACCAAATGCCCCACAGCGGATATAATAACGATGTGTGCCCTATGGCACGCTGATATACTTCACAGTGCGCAGCGGAGATAGCTCCGCCATGCACGCCATTGCGCCGGAGCTTCTCCGGCAGACGATGATAAGAAGAGGTGAATTCATATTAATAGACAGAAATTCCTTGCGGAGCTCGGAAAGCTTCTCACCTTCATGTATGAAGAGGACAGACAGAAAGCGCTTGCCATGTACAACCGTCTCTTTGACGAGTGCACCAATGAGCAGGGGCTTCTGCAGATGCTTGCTTCTCCTACGAGACAGGCGGTTCTGGTAGCAAGAGCTTATGATGCAAAAGAGAGAAAGCTTCAGGTCAGCTCTACGGCGAGAGACGAAGGCGAAGTGAGCACAGGTGTTCCCGCTTTTGTGACGGTTATTGACAAGCTCTTCGCCGCTGCCGAAGAGAAGGGCCTTTTCACCGCTGCAGGCGCTGCCGCAGAGGCAAAGAGCAACTCCGTCGAGGACGAAAACCAGATGAGCTTTTTCGACGATGCCGCTCCCGCAGCCAAGCCCGCTGAGGCAGAAGCCATTCCAGCAGCAGAGGCACAGGCACCTTCGCAGGAGCTTCCCGCCGAGATGCCCGCTGCAGTTGAAATGCCCGCTGAGGCAGAAGCCGAGCCCGCTGCCGAAGAGCAGAATGCTGCCGAGGAGCCCGCTCCAGTAATGCAACCCGCAGAAGAGCTTCCCACCGTGCAGGATGAACAGCCCGCGGCAGAAGCCTCCGAGCCCTCCGCCGAAGATGAGCTGGACGAATTCATGAAGACCTTCTCTGACGATTCGGCAGAAGAAGAGAAGCCTCAGGAGGTCGCTGAGGAAGAGCCGGTCTTTTATATTCCCGAGGCGGATGTGGAAGCGGTTCCCGTTTCATCAAGGAAGCGGAAGATAAGAAAGCCCATGGCAGGCTGGCTTGTCATTTTCATTCTGCTTGCGATTCCCGTAGGCGTTGCCGGCATATTGCTTCTTTGTGTTCCCGCTCTGGCCAGCCTCGTGGTTTCGGGAGGCCTTGCAGCTGTCGGCGTGCTTGCCGTAAAGGCGATCCTCTCCTCCGGCTTTATAGTCATGGCTGACATTCTGCTGATCCTCGGCGTTGCGCTCATTATCTTTGCACTCGGTCTGCTGTTCCTGTGGCTGTTCGTATGGTTCATAGGCGGAGCAATGGTCGGCCTCGTGCGCGGCCTTATCAGCCTCGGCGGAAAATGGTGCTACAAGGAGGTAAGTGTCAATGAGTAAGGCATGGCGCGTTGTTATTATCATCGTTTTGATAATCATGATCCTCGGCGCAGTCTCCTTCGGCGTAGGCGTTATCACCGGCGCGGATTTCAACAGAATAGGCTCTGTCCTCAATGATATGTATAATCTCGATTTCTATCTTGATATGGATATGTGGACAAGTTGGATAAGCTCCGAGTTCGGAATTGTGCTTCCCTGACAGATACCGTCATTCAGACCCGACCGTATTAACGGCCGGGTCTTTTTATATTTTGGCAAAAAAGAAACCGTATTTAACCGCCTATCAGATTGACACTTCGGAGACAGCGGTGATATACTTATTAAGTACGCAATGCGCACGAATAATGCTGCGAGGATTATTAAGATATGAGCGGAACACATTCGCACGGCGGCTCCTCCGTAAAGGAAAAGCCGGCAAAGCATAAATTAGATAAGCACGGCATCATAGGAAAGGCCTTCTTTGCGGCGCTGCTTATAGCGCTCGGCTTGATAGTTTATTCGAGAATGCCGAGTGATTTCAAGGTAGTAGTTGTAAATAACAGGCCTGCGGCTAAAGACACTGAGGATGTTGTGCCGGGCGATGATGGAGAGAGCCCCGCGGAACTGCCCGAGGGCGGCGGGGAGGCAGATCCGGAGCCCACAGAGGAGGTTCCTCAGTATGTGTTCGAGCCTCACTGCGTGGATGAGACCAACCCTGCAAATCTTATGACGTATACCGAGGTCATGGTAAATGACGAGATAATCGGCAAGCTTGACTATACGGCTCCCGAGAGTGACGGCAACGGCTACGCCTACACCTCTCCTTACGGTGAAATATCCTTCGGCGCGGGCGACGATTATACCGAGCTTCCCGGAATCGTGACCTTCCGCGGCGATAACTACCGTTCGGGCTCCGCCTACGGCGCAACCGAAGCGCTTTCGTCAAAGTCTATTGACGCGGTGTGGAATGTTTCCACCGGCAGCCTTACCGACTATAACGGCAACGTATGGACGGGCAGCGGCTGGACGGGTCAGCCGATAGTTGTCAGCTGGCCGAAGGAGACAAGGCAGCTCATGACGAGTATGTACGAGGAGGCCAGAAACAAGGACGATCTCGTTGAGGTCATATACGCCACGATGGACGGATATATCTACTTCCTCGATATGGAGACGGGCCAGCAGACACGCAACAGACTGTATATGGATCTCACCTACAAGGGAGCGGGCGCTCTTGACCCCAGAGGCTATCCTATATTATATGTAGGCTCCGGCGTCAGAAATATGGACGGCAAGTCCCATGTCAGCGTGATAAACCTTATCGACTGCACCGTAATGTACACCTTCGGCGACAAGGACGGCTTCGCCCTGCGCGATTGGCCGATGTATGACTCGTCCCCGCTCGTCGATGCCGAGACCGACCAGCTCATCTACCCCGGTGAGAACGGTCTGCTTTATATCATCCATCTTAACACACAGTTTGACAAAACGACCGGCGAGCTGTCGATTAATCCCGACAACGTTGTCAAGTGGCGCTACCAGAGCACCAGACAGACAAGATACGTCTACTGGCTCGGCATGGAATCCAGCGCTGCGGCGTATGAAGGATACCTCTTCATGTGCGACAACGGCGGCAACATGATGTGCCTTGATCTCAATACGCTTCAGCTCGTATGGGTAAAGGATATCCTCGATGACTCTAACGATACTCCGCTGATCAGCATAGAAAACGGCAGACCGTACATATATGTGAGCACATCGTTCCATTACGGCTGGCGAGGCTATGAGTCCGAAACGATACCCGTTTGGAAGCTTGATGCCGAGACCGGAGAGACTGTCTGGAGAAGTGACTATACCTGCTGGACGGAGAGCGGTGTCGCGGGCGGCGTGCAGGGCACGATGGCGATCGATAATGACTGCATCTACGTGCCTCTCGCAAAGACGGACAGTAAGAACGGCGGCAAGCTCGTCTGCCTCGACAAGAAGACGGGCGAACAGAAATGGGAGTTCAACACGAGCATCTACTCCTGGGGCTCGCCGATCAGATTTAATGACACAGCCGGCAACAAGTACATTGTTTACAACACGGGCTACAGCTCGTCCGGCTATGTATATCTTATCAACGCCGAAACGGGCGAGGAGCTTTCAAGCCTCGGCCTGAGCGGCAATATCGAGGCTTCCGGCGTGGTATATAAGAACTGGCTTATCATAGGCCACAGAAGCTGCAGGATCCTCGGCTTAAAGCTGTCATAAGCAAGTGAGCGGGCACGGCCATCCGTTGCCCGCTCTTTTCACATGTGATACGGAGGAACAATATGATAAATTCGGCCATCACCGAGATCGACGTCCATGGCATGACGGCGTATCAGGCAAAGATATGTATCGAGAGCGCAATAAAAAAAGCGGGGCGCGGTGTATACAGGATAAGAGTCATCCACGGCTACCGCGGAGGCACCGCGCTGAGAGAGCTTGTGAGAAATCAGATAGCAAAGAACCCAAAGGTGATAAGGATCGAGCTCGGAACCAATCAAGGGGAGACCGATCTGGTGCTGAGAGAACTGAGTTAAACAAAGCAGTTACATCGTTTTCAACGCAGCAACAGGGAGACACGAACGCCATAGCGAATGTAATTTAATTTACATAAATTTATACGGTAATGCAACGCAGAAGAACGCAGTACAAAATGTGCTCTTCTGCGTTGTGTTATGTGAACTGATAAAAAACGAATAAAAATGCTTGGATAAAGCAATAATGCCTATAAAAACGAAGAAACGTCCGATAATAGTTTCGGCTATTAAATAATAATGTGAAAAAGCAATGCGTGAACATAAAAAGAGTTACAATAATAAAGTGAACATAATGTGAGAGCGGTCAACATAATATAGGTAACAAAATACTTCAAAGAAATTGAATAAACCGTCAAACGGTGTGACAAAACCGTAATGAAACGAAACATACGCGAGAAAACAGACCGGTAGCCTAAAAAATGGACTTCGCCGGAACTAAAATCCAATAAATAGACGAAAAATTAAGAAAAATATAAAATAATGTCTATATATTGAGCGCGGATCCCACGTATCCAAAGCCGAAAAACAGCTGATTTTCCGCAAAAAACGGAGACTGCAGCACATCAGAAGGATGCCGCTGCCATCAAAATGTAATTTTGTTATCTATATTGAAACCATAATGCAACGTTATAAACCTTGAATTAAAGTTCACTTTGAGTATACTTCATAGTATATCATAGTATGCGTATATTATTGTGTTTTGCAGTCTATACGATCGCATAGCAAGGATTCGCTTGATCCAACGAGCCTGCCGGATATTACGGAGGTGTAAATAAGGCTTGAACACAAACGGCAGCTTTCTCCGCCGTATTTGCACTCTGATAGTTGAACGGAGAAAGCTAATCTATTTACTGATGGTCGCGATGGCCGTATTTACGGTCTTCTCGTCCGGATGGGTAAAAGTTAATGACGATCTCTTCAGCTACCTCCCGGATTCGACGGAAACCCGTCAGGCGCTGGATATAATGGAAGAGGAGTTTACGACATTCGGCTATGCCAACGTAATGGTCGATAATGTCACATATTCGCAGGCGCTCAAGATAGCCGATATGCTCGAGGGTATTGACGGCGTGAGAGAGGTCGAGTTTGACGATACGACCGACCACTTCGCTTCCGCGGCGGCATTGTTTACGGTTTCGTTTAAGGGTGAGACCAATGACGATATCAGCATTGAGACGCTTGAACGCGTGAAAGACTCTCTCAAGGGTTATGACACATATATCCATACAGAAGTTGGAAACCCTCTGGCCACGATAATCGATAAGGAAATGATCGTTGTCGACGGTATCGCGGCGCTGATAGTTTTTGTCGTTCTTCTCATTACATCAAAGACCTACGGCGAGATAATCGTTATCCTGCTTACCTTCGGCGGCGCGGCAATTCTGAACGTCGGCACGAACTTCCTGATGGGAGAGATATCCTTCGTTACCGACTCTATTGCCATCGTTCTTCAGCTTGCGCTTGCTATCGACTATGCTGTCATGCTCTGCCACCGCTATGCCGAAGCGCATGAGACGCTTCCCGCAAAGGAAGCTGCGATACTTGCGTTGACCAAAGCGATTCCGGATATTGCGGCAAGCAGCCTTACGACCGTCTCCGGTCTTTTGGCTCTGTGCTTCATGGAGTACGAGCTTGGAGCTGACCTCGGAGGTGTGCTTATCAAGGCGATCCTATTGAGCCTCTGCTCAGTCTTCCTGCTGATGCCCGGACTGCTCGTGACGTTCTCGAAGCTCATAGACAAGACACACCACAGGAACTTCGTTCCGAAGGTCAGCTTCCTCGGAAGGTATGCATACAAAACGAGGATCATCGTTCCCGCGATATTCGTTGTGCTTCTGGTCGGCGCTTACATCTCATCAAACAGTGTTGAGTATGTTTTCAGCCAGTACTCGATAGAATCGCTAAGGAAGAACGAAGAGCAGTTAGCAAAGCAGAAGATAGAAGACACCTTCTCAAAGCACAATCAGATGGCGCTTCTCATCCCGAGCGGAGATTTCGACAGTGAAAAGAAAATGATTGCCGAAATTGAAGAGCTTGATGAGACCATATCAGTCAAGGGTCTTGCGAATGTCGAGGTCAAGGACGGTTACTACCTCACGGATTCTGTCGGGCCGAGGACCTTCGGCGAGATGACCGGTCTCGATTATGAGGAGGCCAGAGCACTTTACTCCTACTACGCAATGGAGCAGGAGGACTACGGTCAGGCTATTACCAATATAGATAACTATAAGCTTCCTCTTCTTGATATTTATCTATACCTCTGCGATAAACAGCAGGAGATAGATGTTGGCCTTTCTCAGGATGAAAAGGACGACCTCAACGACATGGAGCAGGAGCTGCATGACGCGGATATCCAGCTCAGATCGGAAAACTGGTCGCGAATAGTCATTCAGACAGATCTTCCCCTTGAGGGTGATAAGAGCTACGCATACCTCAATGTGCTTCACGGTATCGCGGCGAGATATTACGACGATTATCTGATCGTCGGAGATACAACGAGCTGCAGCGAGCTGAAGGTCTCCTGTGAGGGAGATATGCTCAAGGTAAATGTTCTTACCATTGTCTTTGTTATCGCGGTTCTGATTTTCTCATTTAAGTCGGCCGGTATGCCGGTGCTTTTGATACTGATCATTCAGGGCAGTATTTGGATCAACTTTGCGATACCGAGCCTTAGGGGAGAGCGTGTGTTCTTCCTCGTATATATGATTATCAGCTCCATTCAGATGGGTGCCAATATCGACTATGCAATCGTTATCTCAAGCCGATATCTTGAGCTGAAGGAGAGCATGCCGATTAGGGATGCAATGATAGAAACCCTGAACCTCGCTTTTCCGACGGTTATCACATCAGGCTCGATGCTGGCGCTGTCCGGAGTTGCGATAGGGGCTATCGCTTCAAATGAAAGCATTTCCAGCATAGGCGTGTACCTCGGAGCGGGCACGATGATATCCATTGTCCTGGTCATGTGCGTCCTGCCGCAGATACTGCTGCTGGGCGATCTGATAATAAGCAAGACCTCCTTCAATCTTGATCTCAGCCGCGAGAAAACACAGAGAGTCGGCTCGGTCAAGCTCAACGGCCGCGTCAAGGGCATGGTAAACGGATACATTGACGCGGAGATCCACGGTACATTCCGCGGTGAGATGACGGCAAGCATCACAATGGGCGGCTTCGAACAGCTTCCCGAAGAAACAGTAGATTCAGCAAATTCAGATGATATAGGAGAGAGCAAATTATGAAAAAGACAATAGCTCTGGTACTGATCGTTCTGCTGGTTGCAGCGATTATCGCACCTGTTGCAGTCGCGGCAAGTACAACAGTCAGGATCCATACTGCAGATGATCTTGCTCAGCTCGCAAAGAACTGCCAGCTGGACAGCTACTCTGCAAACGTAACTGTTGTTCTGGAAAACGACATCGATATGGGCGGCGCAGCGCTTACGCCGATACCTACCTTCAGCGGTACGTTTGACGGCAACGGCTATACGATCAGCAACTTTACCGTTAATGCAGACGGCTCGCATCAGGGCTTCTTCCGCTATATAGAGAAGAACGGTACTGTCAAGAACCTTAATCTTTCGGGCACCGTTGCTCCCGGCGGAAGCGCATGCGAGATAGGCGGTATCGCGGGCACGAACCGCGGCACTATCGAAAGCTGCGTATACAGCGGCTCTGTGACCGGTGAGAATGACGTCGGCGGTATCGCGGGCGAAAACTACGGCACCGTCATCGGCTGCACCGCAAACGGCCAGCTCAGCGGCATTCAGTTCACGGGCGGTATCGTAGGCTATAACAACGGACGTATCGAAAGCTCTCTCAACTACGCTGCCGTCAATACCACGATAAGCCAGAGCGAGGTCGACAAGTACACGGTTGACCTTACCTCTATTACCGAGGGCTTCAATGCGGCAGAGGAGACCGACAGCGTTAAGGACACGGGCGGTATTGCAGGCGCTTCCATGGGCGAGCTCAAGGGCTGCGTCAATTACGGCACCGTCGGCTATCAGCACTACGGCTACAATGTCGGCGGCATCGTCGGCAGACAGTCCGGCTATATCACGGGCTGCGAGAACCGCGGCACGGTATACGGCAGGCAGGATGTCGGCGGCATCGTCGGTCAAATGGAGCCGAACAAGCAGCTGATTAACTCCGGCACGCTCACCGAGGAGCTCAACAAGCTGCATGACCTTGCAGACAAGGCTCTTACCAACGGCAACACCCAGTCCGATCAGGTTACCGAGGCTCTCAATGCTATTAAGAATAACACCAGATCCGCGATCAACAGCGCAAGCAGCGTGCACAGCGAGATCAACAGCTTTGTTGACGGCACGATCGAGTCCGTCAATGAGCTCATCAGCAGAGTGGAGCTCGTGATTGACAGAATGGTACCCATCTCCGCAAGCTTCAACGATGCGGCTTCCAGGCTGACGATAGGCCTTGAGAAGCTCGATGTATGCCTTTCCACTCTCGAAATGAACGAGGGCGACCTGGCAGAGCTCGACTCTTACATAGACAACCTCACCGGCTCTCTCAAGCGTATGAGCTATGAGATGGATTATCTGGCATACCTCGGCACTATCTATACGAGCGATACCGAATATTCCGAATACACAGAGAGTGAGCTCAACAATATCAAGCCGAGCAAGGCAGAACAGGAAGAAGCAAAGCAGATGTTCGGCTATGATTACGATAAGGACTTAGATGATAAGGACGATATCGTTGACGAGATAATGATAGTCCTGCCCGACCTCATCAAGGATTCCGCAAACGCAAACAAGGCCAAGTCGCAGATAATCGATAAGCTCGACGAATACTACCTCCGCGAGAGCGTTGACACTGACGGTGACGGCATCGGAGACGATTCCAGAATAGAATTCGCAACGCAGAACGCAAACGAGGCCAGAGATTACTTCGTTGCCGCATCCGACTACTTTGACGATGCAACGGCAGGCTTCGCGGGCCTTGACGCAGAGCTTGCGGCAATGGAGGAGATCCGCTTCCAGAATCTCTCCAGCAAGTACTATCAGGCCACCGATGACCTTTATAACAACCTCGGCGCTGTGACCGACAGCATGGGTACTCTCAACACCGCGCTTGACAATACGTCAGATATAGCTACGGAAGACCTCAAGGCTCTGAACGATCAGGCCAACGTAGTCCTCACGATGATGTCCAATGTTCTTACCGGCAACTGGGACTACACCTATATGGAGGACGTATCCGAGGATAATGAGACCGGCAACACGAACGGCAAGGTCCTCTCCTCCACCAACTACGGCTCTGTTGAGGGCGACACGAGCGTCGGCGGCATCGCAGGCACCATGGGTGTAGACGAGGCCGAAGAGATCATCGAGAAAATTGAAGAGGCAGCCGATATTTCCATCGTTGCTTCCAGCACCTACGAGGCAAGATGCGTTATCCGTGACTGCACGAACAACGGCGGCATCACCGGCAAGAAGAACAATATCGGCGGTATAGTCGGTGAGGAGAAGATCGGTGCCGTGATCTCCTGCGAGGGCTACGGCGCGGTCGAAAGCACCGACGGTATGTATGTCGGCGGTATCGCGGGCTACAGTGAGACGGCCGTCAGAAGCAGCTACGCTATGTGCAGCGTTGCGGGCCAGTCCTATGTCGGCGGCATCGCGGGCTTCGGCACCAAGATCACCGACTGCCGCACGCTCATCGGCGTTGAGGCACAGTCCGAGTGCCTCGGCACCATAGCAGGCTATGCCGATGTTTCCGAAGAGGGCAGCATCAGCAATAACCTCTATGTAAACGACGATCTCGGCGGTATCGACGGTATCAGCTACATCGGCGTCGCAGAGCGCACCACATACGAAAAGCTTATAACCGATCCCACCGTTCCCTCAGATTTCAGTCGTCTGAAGCTCAGCTTCTCCGTTGACGGCGAGGTCATCAAGACGATCGACTTCAAGTACGGCGGAACGATAGATAAGGCCGAGATCCCCGAAGTCCCCGCAAAGGAAGGCTTCAGCGGCGCATGGCCCGAGTATGACTACTCCGTGCTTACCTTCAGCGATCTGATCGAAGCTGTATACACGCCTCTGCAGGCCAGCATGGCCGCTGAGGAAGTCCGTGAGGACGATGAAAAGTCCGTCGTTCTTGTCGAGGGTGAGTTTGAGGATTACGCAAACGTCATCATCAACGAGTACACCGGCGAAGGCCCCGATGTTGACGGCGAGGAGGTTCTCGAAAAGTGGGTGCTCCGTATCGACGGCGCAGAGCCCGGCGCAGACCTCAGCTACACCGTCCGCTACCTGCCTCCCATCGAGTCCGAGGAGTTTGCGATCTACATTCTGAAGGACAATGTTTGGACAAAGGTTCAGACGACCGACAGCGGCAGTTATGTCGTGTTTAACGGTGAGGGCGAGCAGATGGTATTCGCCTGCGTTACCGACAGCGGCAGCATCATGCTGTGGATAATCATTGCGGCAGCTGCGGCATTCGTGGCAGGCGTCACGATAGTGACAGTCGCAATAGTAAGAAACAGCAAGAAGAAAAAGGCCGAGGCAAAGGCCGAATAAGAAACAGTAAAAGAGAACGTCCGCCTTATGCGGGCGTTCTCTTTTGCCGGGAAAGACCTTGCTTAAAATATGCGTATCGCAGTATAATAAACAGCAAGAAAACGTTCGGAAGGAGGCGGCGCTATGCTGCTTTGGATACAGGCAAATTTTGCAACGGTTCTGATATGCGTTGTCCTCGCGGCGTTTGCGACTGCAGCGGTCAGAAAGCTCATTCAGAATAAGAAGAGGGGAAAGGGCTGCGGCTGCGGCTGCGCAGGCTGTGCGATGGCGGATAAATGCCATACGAAGGGAGAAGACAAATAACACCTCTGTTCAACCGGAACGGAGGTGTTTCCTATCATTCTTGACGGTTAGAATAAAAGCGGGAGATATTCGCAAGCGCCGGCATTTCGTGACGCGGAGAAAAGAGAACGGGCATGAATAACCGAAACCATGAAAGGGCGGTTTTTCGATTTTACTGTAAAATAATTTTCCATACTGTAAAACAGAATAATAACACCGCAGAACGGAGCTGGTCGGAACGAAGCGCCAAAGTTCAATATCTTACCCTTGAAATATCAAGAAAAAACAGTTATACTTGTTCTACCATGAAAATCGGAGTGTGAAACAGATGAAATACGGAACTACAAAGACGGTCACGGTAGCGATCCTGCTCGGCGCGCTTGCAATAGCCTGCGGCGGTCAGTTTTTAACGGACAAGGGCTCCTCGGAGTACATGATGTCTGTATATGCGGCATTGGTGCTGCTCGTCGTAGGCCTCGGAGTCGCTTTTATATGGGGAAGATGCCCGAATTGCGGCCAGAGACTTTTCTATAGATTTCTCAAATGGAAAAAGTGTCCCAAATGCGGAAAAACGCTTGATAATAAAGGCAAATATGTTAAGCCTGAAAGGTTAAAATAATACATTTTTCACTTTTATGCACATAAAAAATGCTTATTTTTATAAAAACAATATCCCATGCCGCTTGAAACTTGGCATGGGATATGCTATATTTATTAATAGTGTGTAAAACTAAGCACATCATAATTATATGCAAAAATGGAAAGGAAGCGGTTTTGTTGATCAAAACAACAGTAATGGCAAACTGCTACATGGACTCCGTCCTGATTCTGTCCGTATCCAGAGAAATGATGAAGCTGCCCGGCGTACACAAGGCAGTTGTTGTCATGGCAACCGATATGAACAAGACAGTTGTCGACGAGTTCGGCGGCATGACTCCCGCAGTTCAGGCTGCAGGCGCCAACGACCTTATCCTCTCCCTCGACTGCGAAGATGGCGAAGTCATCAAGACGGCTGAGAAGAAGGTAAAGGAAATAGCAAGCGGCGAGGGCGAAAGCTCCAAGGGCGAGGCAGCGGTTGAGTACCGCAAGCTCACCGGCGCAAAGTCCGCAATGCCCGAAGCAAACATCTGCATCATCTCTCTGCCCAGCGAGTATGCACTCGATGAGGCAAAGACCGCTCTCGCAAATGACATGAACCTGTTCATCTTCTCCGACATGGAAGAGGATGAGGAGCTCGAGATCAAGAAGATAGCTCACGAGAAGGGTCTGTTCGTTATGGGCCCCGGCGCAGGAACCGCTGTTATCAACGGCGTATCCCTCGGCCTCATGAGCAAGATCAGACGCGGCAAGGTCGGTATTGTTGCAGCATCCGGCTCCGGCCTTCAGGAGGTTGCAGTTCTCGTTCACAACATGGGCGAGGGTGTCAGCCAGGCAATAGGAACCGGCGGTCATGACCTTCGCGAGAAGATCGGCGGCATCATGTTCCTTCAGGCTATCGATTACTTCACCAATGACCCCGAGACTGAGGTCCTCGTGCTTGTCTCCAAGCCGCCTCATCCCTCCGTGGCCAAGAAGATCTACGCAAATCTCCCCAAGAACAAGCCCGTTGTTATCTTCTTCCTCGGCGGCGACGCCAACGAGATCAAGGCAGCCGGTGCTTACGCTCCTAAGACGCTCGAGGAAGCTGCTATCATGGCAGTCGAGCTCGTCAACGGCAAGAAGCCCGCTGAGAAGGACATCGTTGCCGAAGATAAGGCAGCATTTGCTTCCCTCGTTGCAGAGGAGAAGGCAAAGCTCGCTCCCGCTCAGAAGTACATGCGCGGTCTGTTCTGCGGCGGCACCCACTCCGAAGAGGCAGTCACTCTGCTTCAGGAGTTCGTTCCCACCATGCACTCCAATATAGCCTTCGGTAAGGTCGACCTCCTTGAGGACCGTTACCAGTCTCTCGAGAACTCTCTCGTTGACATGGGCGACGAAGTCTTCACGAAGGGCAAACCCCACCCCGTCATGGATCCCTCTATCCTTGTTGACAGAATGATCCAGGAAGCACACGATCCCGAGACCGGCGTCATCCTCTTCGACCTGCTCTACGGTCACGCTATCCACAGCGACCCTGTCGGCGCTATGGAAGATGCTCTTAAGGAGATCAAGCGCGTCGAGGCAGAAGAGGGCCGTCATATCTGCGTTATCGCTTCTCTCTGCGGTACCGATATCGAGCCTCAGGATGTTGCAGACCAGGCACGCCGCCTGAAAGAGTACGGCGTCATCCTCCAGCCCAGCAACGCAAAGGCTGCGCTGCTCGCCGGACTTATAGTTTCCTGATAGGAGGGCGAATAGATGGAATACAAAATGTTCAAGCAGGAGCCTGCTGTTATAAACATAGGCGTTAAGCCCTTCGCTGAGGGCATCAAGGATCAGGGCGTCAAGGCAATTCACCTTGCATGGAAGCCCCCTGTGGACGCTAAGCTCTGCAGAATGATCTCCACCATCGAGCCTTCTCTCAAGGAGAAGATCGACAAGTCCAATGCCGAGGCAGTTGAAATCCTCAACAAGGCCGAAGGTCACTGGATCGGCCTTGAGAAGGCCATCAAGGCAATGCCCGGCTTCAAAGAGAATATGATCATGCACTCCGGCCCTCCGATCGAGTGGGACCGTATGATCGGTGTTCAGAAGCGCGGCGTTTGCTACGGCGCTATCCACGCAGGTCTTGCAAAGACCGTCGAGGAAGCAGATGCAATGGTCAAGGCCGGCGAGATCGAGCTCGCAAGCTGCAACGACCACTATGCAATCGGCGCTGCCGCAGGTATCGTTACCCATAACATGGTCGTCAATGTTACCGAAGATATAGTCCACGGCAACAAGGCATACTGCATCCCCTTCGAGGGACGCAACGGCCTCGGCGCATGGGCAATGTGGAACCCCGAGATCGAGAAGAACCTTCTCGAGATCGAAGACTTCTTTGCTCCTATCGTTGACCATGTCCTTAAGAAGAACGGCGGCATCAACGTCCGCTCCATTCTTGCACAGGGCATGCTGATGGGCGATGAGTCCCACACCAGACAGAAGGCATGCGGCAATATGCTCGTCAGCGAGATCGTCCCCATGCTCATGAGCGATCCTGACATCCCCGTCAAGGATATGAAGCGCGTTGTTGAGATGTTCGTCGGCAACGAGCGTTGGTTCCACCCTCTGGGCATGAGCTGCTCTCTCGCTTCCATGAGAAGCATCAAGGGCAAGCCCTACTGCACCATCGTAACCTCCATCGCTCAGAACGGTATCGAGACCGGTATCAAGGTTGCAGACATGGGCGAGCAGTGGTTCAAGACCGCAGCTCCCCGCTTCGTCGGCACGCTGTTCTCCACCCAGTGGTCTCTCGACGATGCAGTCCCCTACATGGGCGACTCCACCGCTACCGAGTCCTACGGTATGGGCGGCTTCTCCGCTGCTGCAGCTCCTGTCGTTCTCAGACTGCGTAACGGCGGCTGGCGCGAGGCAAAGGCTCAGTCCGAAGAGCTCGCAAGCATCTGCGCAGGCAGAAACAACAACTTCCCCATTCCTCTGCTCGACTTCAAGGGCCCCGGCATGGGCATCGATATTATGAAGGTCATCGAGACCGGTATCACTCCTATCTGCCACGGCGGTATCGTCAACAAGACCGGCGGCCAGATTGGTGCAGGCGCAGCTCGCTACGGCATAGAGCACTATGTCAAGGCAGCATACGCATTCCTCGATAAGTACGGCGTAAAGTAATTTATCCGTAAAGGCAAATCGATAAGAAGGCTCTCCGTTTTTCGCGGGGAGCCTTTTTCTGCCATGATATCAAAGCCTCAGAAATACGGAGATGGCCGGTCTATAATTATTATAGTATATTCATACTCTGAAAGCATGAAATAAACCTGCGTAATCAGAACGTATTCGAACGCATAATACGCCGATTTGAGTATTTTCGGACAAAAATAAAGATTTTTCGGGAATTATGTCGAAAATATGTCTAAAAGCACTGTACAAATCAGAACTATGGTGCTATAATACCTCACGTTGCGCGAAGCGCGCAAAAAAGTTCGGAAATCGGAAAATAAGCCAGAGAGAATGGAGGGTCGAGCCTTGAAGTATTATTCAAAGGTTCTTGACGGAATTCAGGCCGTCTGCAAGTGGATAATGATCGTTTCCATGTTTGCGTTTACGGCTGTAATTATCGTTTCTGTTTTCTTCAGATACGTTCTGGAGAATTCTTTGACTTGGTCTGAGCAGGTATCCCGTTTCCTGTTCGTCTGGGTCATCATGCTCGGTATTCCCATTATATACCGCGAAAAGATCGCAACCGATCTTGACCTCGTTACCGAGCACTTCCCGCCGATTATCCGTCAGGTCGTTGCTATCCTGATGGACATCCTTATCGGCGTGTTCGCCGTTTATTACGGCAACGCCGGCCTCCGCTATACTATCAAAGCGGGCAAGAATATATTCCAGGGTCTCAATATCCCCTCCGGATATATTTACGCCTCCGAGGTGGCCTGCGGTGCTATCCTTCTCCTGTTCGTGTTTGAAAGAATAGGCGAGAGGATCGGCGAGATCGGCAATATAGCAAAATCTCGAAAGGAGGCTGAGAACTGATGCTTGCTCTTCTTATTATACTGTTCTTTGTCTTCCTCGTTCTCGGTATGCCCATAGCATTCACGATGGGCGTTTCCGCCGCTGTCGTATTCTTCACCTCCGGCATTGACCCGATGGTCATGGCGCAGAGAACCTTTACGGCAACGAACTCCTTTGCCCTTATGGCAATTCCTCTGTTCATGCTCGCCGGCAACCTCATGGAGCGCGTCGGTATCACCGAAGAGATAGTTGACTTCTGCGACAAGTGCGTCGGCCACATCCGCGGCGGCCTTGCTCAGACGACCTGCCTTACCGGTATCCTTATGGCTGCAATGTGCGGCTCCAACAATGCATCCGCATCCGCTATCGGCTCCATGCTGATCCCCGGCCTCCGCAAGGAAGGCTATGATGACGGCTTCAGCTGCTCTCTTATCGCCGCAGCCGGTAACCTCGGCCCGATCATCCCGCCGAGCATCATCATGATCATCTACGCCAGCGCTGTCAACATGCCTATCAACAGACTGTTCATGGCAGGCGTTCTACCCGGCATCCTCATGGGTATCGGCTTCATGGTATACTGCAATGTCCACGCAAAGAAGCTCGGCATGGTCAAAAAGCCCCGTGCCACCGCAAAGGTCGTATGGCAGAGCTTCAAGAAGGCCTTCTTCGCCCTCATGACGCCCGTTATCATCCTTGTCGGTATCATGGGCGGTATCTTCACCGCTACCGAGTCCGGCGCTATTGCCGTTCTTTACAGCGCTATCTACGGCCTTGTCCGCCGCCGCCTCAATCTCAAGCAGCTCGTTGAGAGCCTCTACACCGCAGCCATCTCCACCATGGGCCCCATGGTCGTTATCTGCTTCGCAGCCGCTTTCTCGTATCTGCTTACCTATAACGATTTCGGCGAGGTCTGCGTTGCATTCATCCTCTCCATCAGCCGCAATCCTTATATCGTCATGCTGCTCATCATCCTGCTCATCACCATCCTCGGTATGTTCGTCGAGGTTACCGCAGCACTTATCATGATGATCCCCATGTTCACCAATCTCATCGCCCAGCTCAGCTTCGATCCACTCTACTTCGCTATCATCGTTATTATTACCTTCTGCATCGGCGCTATCACACCGCCTGTCGGCATCACGCTGTACGTTTCCTGCGGTGTCGCAAAGCTGCCTCTGAAGAAGGCGATAAAGCCCATCTGGCCCTTCGTTTTCATTATGCTCGGCGTAACGCTCCTCATCGTGTTCATTCCCGATGTAGGTATCCTGCTGCCGAACCTTCTGGGCCTCTGATCTGTCAGCAAATATCCTAACATATAAGCAAACCCAAAAAATTAAATGGAGGAAACTAAAATGAAAAGAACCCTCGCAATGCTTCTCGCACTCGTAATGGTTCTCGCTCTGTGCGCTTGCGGCACTCCTACTACCGCTCCCGCAGCAGAAGAACCCGCAGCAGAAGAGCCCGCAGCAGAAGCTCCTGCAGCAGATGCAGCAGCTCCCGCAGCTGACACCATCGAGCTTAAGCTCGGTCACCCCCTTGCTCCTACTTCCAGCCAGCACATCTACCTGCAGGAGTGGGCAGATAAGGTCTACGAAGCATCCAACGGCAAGTACAAGATCACCATTTACCCCTCCGCACAGTTCGGCGAGGCAAAGGAGCTTGTTGAGTCCCTCTCTATGGGCGTTTACGATGTCGCATGGTGCGACTGCGCCGTTATGGACTTCCTCGTTCCCGAGATCAACCTCCTCAACATGCCCTTCTTCTTCACCAATTATGACCAGCTGTGGGAAGCAGTTGACGGCGAAGTCGGTACTGCTATGACCGGTTACATGGAGACTGGGGCAAACATTCACCCCCTGAGCTACTTCAACCTCGGCTGCCGCCAGATCTTCTCCAACCGTGAGCCCGTTACCAGCCTTGCAAGCATCAAGAACCTTAAGTTCCGCGTTCCCGAGCTTGACCTGTGGATCAAGACCTTCGCTACCCTCGGCATGAACCCCACTCCCGTTGCATGGTCTGAGCTTTACAACGCTCTTGCTACCAAGGTCGTCGATGGCGGCTGCGCAAACTGGGAATACATCGCTCAGCAGAAGTTCTACTCCGAGGCTCCTTACATCCTCGAGTCCAACCACTTCTTCCAGATGGGCGTTCCCTCTTTCAACCTTGATTTCTGGAATTCTCTCTCCGCAGAGGACCAGCAGATGTTCACCGACACTTGCGCCGAGGCAGCAGCTGCTCAGCGTAAGGACGTTGCTGACAAGGATGCAGGCTACAAGGAAGCTATCCTTGCCGACGGCGGCACGATCACTCCTATCGAAGAGTTCGTCGACTATGATGCAGTTATCGCAGCATACAAGGACGGCCTCTGGGCAGAGATCGTTGAGAAGGCCAACGCTGATGACCTCTATGCTATCATGTGCCAGGTTTGCGGCCGCTGATCGCATAACAATTTGCTGAAAATGGCCCCGCCGCTTTTGCGGCGGGGTTTTTGAGAAGGAGAAGGACATGAGCTATTCTCTTATAATCAGAAACGGCCGCCTTATCGACAAGGCAGCCGGGCTTAACACAGTATGCGATATCGCCGTCGATGGCAGCAGGATCGCCGCCGTCGGCAGGCTCGGCGATGCAAAAGCCCCGACCGAGATAGACGCGTCGGGCTATATAGTAACGCCCGGCCTTATAGATATGCACACGCATATCTATCCCATGCTGCCGACTGGTATTCCCGCTGAGGCAACGTGCTTTTCCACGGGTATTACCACCGCTGTGGATGCCGGATCGTCCGGCTGCGGTACGTATCCGTATTACCGCGCATTCATCCATGATTCCAAGCTGCGCATGAAGGTGTTCCTTCATGTGTCAACGGCGGGCATCATCAATCATCCCGTACCGGAGGATGTGAATCCCGCCTCATTTAATATTGACAGAATAAGAGCCGTTCTCGAAAGCTGCGGAGATGAGATAATGGGTCTCAAGATCCGCGTGAGCCGCCCGATAGTAGGTGAGCTCGG
>DCGN01000159.1:6736-6862 GCA_002315275.1 Clostridiales bacterium UBA1777 | reverse complement strand
AGTCGTTGATCAGGCGGCGGATCTCCATACGGGAAACCGTGCGGCTGTCGGGAAGAGCATGAGGCATCCAGAATGCGGGAACGTTTCTCTTGCGGAACTCGTCCTCGAAGAGGCCGTGAACACCCT
>DCGN01000159.1:0-6726 GCA_002315275.1 Clostridiales bacterium UBA1777 | reverse complement strand
GCATACCCTTGCACTGGAGCTGGTCGTACATAGCGACCATATCGCAGTTGAATCTCTCTTTGTAATCCCACAGCTCGAAGATGTGGTGCATGCCGCCGACTGCCATGCGGCGCATAGGAGCCCACATGTGGTAGGTAGCGCAGTCATCGAGCATATTCTCGTAGGAATCGGTACGGACTTCCATATCGAACATGAGAGAGTCCATGTTGATGATAACATTGAGGCCCCAGCAGTTGTAAGCCCAAGTGCACCAGTTGGAGTAGTACAGAGGTGCGCAGGACCATGCAATGACTCTGTGACGCGTCTGGGGGAACGGATTGATTTTCTTCTCAACGCACTTGTACATGACCTTCTTGACCTTCTCGGATGCTTCATCCCAGAAGTCGCCCTGAATGCCGTACTGCGTGGAGAATATACGGAACAGTGCCTGAGCAACACCGTTGACGGGGTAGCAGTCAGTCTTAGCTGCGACTTCCCACTTCTCCCACTCGTCGCGCTGGAGCTTGTTCTGCTTCTCAAGCTTCTTTACCATGGAATTCATATCGAAGGGAACACCGGTCTGCTCCTCGATGAATCTCCAGCAGGCCTCGATCTCCTTCTTGCAGTATTCCTTGACGAGAGGATCGTCAAACTGCATGGGGAGAGGAAGTGCGAACAGGGGCTTGTCTATGAGCCAGTCCTGAATGATGGCGGTTGCAACGGAACCGTCGCAAGCCTCGTTGCAGGTGATGACCAGCGGGGAGGAATCGGGAACGTCATCAAGGACGTAAAGGCCGGATTCTGCCTGGCACATCGGGCACGGGTCACCGGGAAGGCCGATGGACTGAACAGCGTCGATGTAGTTATGAACAGTATGGCTGTTGACGTGGCAGGTGACGAAGTAAGGGATCATCTCGATGGGGATGTACTTGAAGCCGGCATCTGCCCAAGGATAGAACATGCCGCCCCAAGTGGTCTCCTTTGCGAGGAAGGTGTGCTTATAATCGTCATTCTCTTTGCCGCCGTGGAGACGGGTGTCAGCCTTGAAGAAGTTGCAGATCTGCTGCAGGGATGCGCTGACCATTGCGCGGTAATGCAGAGCGGAAGCCTCGAGAGCTTCGCCGCGGAGGCCTGCGAGGCCACGGTCGAACCAGTGCATAACGGGAAGATAGGTCTGACCCATCCAACGGTATCTCCATGTGCCCTTCATGAAGGAGATGAGATCGCCGTACTTGAGGATGTCGGTCACGAGGTGAACATAGTTGTAACCCCAGACCTTGTACATGTAGAACATGGTGTCCTTGACGCCGCGCCACTCTCTGTGCTTATAAAGGCCGGTCTTGTCCATCTGGATCTCGCCGAGGCGGCGGCCGCCTTCTTCAGCGGTATGGGGCTTGCCGTACCAGAAATCGCTGGCAAGCTTTTTGATATCAACATTCTTCTTAGCCATAATTACTTGCCCTCCTGAATGTGTTTGATCTCAATGCTTTCTACGAAGGCCTGGAAGCGCGTACGCAGCTGGCCGGAGGCGGAGTTGATGTACTCCTTCTCGATGGAGCAGACAGGCAGGTTAAAGTCACGCTTAAGGATGAAGGTGTCAATGACACGCTCGTAGGACCAGTACTCGCAGAACTTGTTGGAGGCGATGATGACGCCGTCAGCATTGTACTCCTTGGCGAGGTTCGCGATGCGGAGCTTTCTTGCGCGCATCTCGTCCTGAGGCATGAAGCGCGGGCAGTTGGAGGTCTTGAGGTAGTGGCGTGCGATAGCGGTCAGAGGAGACTGGCCTTCTTCTACGACGATGGGCTGACGGGACTCAACAGCACCGTAGCAGTATCTGTCGCAAACGACTTCTGCGCCGCAGCCTTCGATGAGCTTGGTGAAGTCGGGGTCATCGTTCTCGGAGCCTGCAAGAACGACCTTGCAGCGGAAGGGCCACTTTGTGTCGGGCTCACGGGTCTTCATCTCTTCGGCGGTCTCACGCAGGTAAGGAAGAATAAGCTCCTTGGGGCATACGAGAGAAACGAGCTGAATGACATGGAACTCGTAACCGGTGATAGTGGGATTTTCGAGCTTTCTGTAGTCGCCGATCTCATTGATGAGCTTGCAGACCTCGTTGTGCTGCTCGATGGCCTTCATGAGAGCCTCATCGGAGGTGTCGATGCCGAACTTCTCATTCAGAGTTCCGAGGACGTGAGCGCGGAGCTGATCCTCGTAGTGTCTGTAGGAGTTCTCGGAATTTTTGAAGGGAACATCGATAAATTCGCAGTAGAAGTCATCATTTTTGATGACGTCCATATCGTCAACTGAGTCGAGATGCTTCTGCTGGATGTGCTCCTGGAAGCGGCAGGTAACGGTGCAGGTCTCGGTAGCCATTTCGGCATCGAGGAAGTTGAATCCGCCCTCGAGAGCGCGCTCCATGAGGGAGCGGCCATAGTGGCAGACACGGCCGGACATGTAGTATGTAGCGATGTCAGGAGAAGTGCAGCGCGGTGCTCTCAGTCTTACGGAGAAGCAGCCGGGCAGATCGAGAAGAACTTCAGGCATGAAGTAGCAGGTGTAACCGATAGCGCGCTTGCCGTCGGCCTTGGCCTTCTGAACGAGTTCATTATTGGCCTCCTGAAGCAAATTCTCAAAGTAAATCAGATGCTTGAGATCTTTCAACAGATAACCCCCCAAAAATATAGTTTTTTAAACCATTCAACTAATAGGCGCAATGCGCCCATTACACATGGTGATATTTTAACAGAATGACACTATTTTGTCAAATGTATTTTGTCTGATTATTATCAAACAAGCGCTTATTTGGCAGGAGAAGTCTATACAATTTATACACTTTTGTATAATACATATTATTCTTGCCGAAGTTATGTCCATAAGTCGTAGAGGAATATGTTTTGAACGAAGGACAAAGCTCTCCTCAGTATCTCGCTTTGATCTTATCATGCTCATTCCTTATATACCGCCGTTTGGTTATTTCTCCCCTTTTGGAGCTCGTTTTTATATCATATATTGCTTGACAATGTGTTTCGAAATGTTTATGGTATCCTCATGAGAAATAATCAGCGAGGTCTTCTTATGACAGCAAACGACATGAAAAACATAACCCTTGCAGAGCTTATCGACGCGGGGGGATTTGAATGCGAGTGCGGCAGACGCCACACCGCGGGGACGAAGCGCGTTATCATTGAAAGCGGTGCTGTATCCCATCTGCCTGAGCTGATCTCAGAATGCGGCGCGAAAAAGCCGTTCCTTCTCTCGGGGCATGACAGCTTTGCCGCTGCGGGAGACAAGGTGTGCCGTACGCTTGACGGTGCCGGTATCCCGTACGTCAAGTACGTTTTCCCGCTCTCCCCCGTTGTCCCGTCCGAGGAGGCTGTAGGTTCGGCGGTGATGCACTTTGACTGTTCCTGCGACCTTGTTATCGGCATCGGCTCCGGTGTGATCAATGATATCGGCAAGATACTCGCCGCAATGTCGGGAAGGAAATACATAATCGTCGGCACCGCACCGTCAATGGATGGGTTTGCCTCCGCGACCTCGTCCATGGAGCGCGACGGGCTCAAGGTCTCGCTTGACAGCTCGTTCGCATACGCTGTTATAGGCGACGTGGATATTCTGAAAAACGCGCCCATGAACATGCTCGTTTCAGGCGTCGGCGATATGCTGGCCAAATATATCAGCCTCGTTGAGTGGCTCATCGCAAAGCTCATCGTCGGAGAATACTACTGCCCGAGCGTTGCGTCGCTTGTACAGAACTCCCTCGAAAAGGTCGTTGCGGCCGTGCCCGGGCTTATCAGGCGTGACGAGTCCGCCGTCGCCGCCGTAATGGAGGGCATGGTCGTTGCCGGCATGGCGATGAAATATGCAGGACTGTCCCGTCCCGCCTCCGGCATGGAGCACTATTTCTCGCACATAGTCGATATGCGTTCCCTCGCTTTTCCCGAATGCGGGCATGATCTGCACGGTATACAGTGCGGCATCGCAACGCTTTATTCGCTCAAGATATACGACTATATCCGAACCGTCACCCCCGATCGCGAAAAGGCGCTTGCATATGTCAGGGCGTTCTCTGTTGAGGATTGGAACGAAAAGCTTCTTGCCTTCATAGGTCCGGGCGCCCGGGCAATGATAAAGGGCGAACAGCGCGAGGGTAAGTACGACTTAGGCAAGCACGCCGCCCGCCTCGAGCGCATCATCTCCGATTGGGATGAGATACTCGGAATCATCGACACTCTGCCCGCTTACGGAGAGGTTGAGACGCTGTTGAAAACCCTCGGCGCACCGACAAGCTATGATCATCTCGGTTACTCTGCCGAGGATGTGCGAACGGTGTTTACGATGACAAAGGACATCCGCGACAAATACGTAGCCTCCCGTCTTCTTTGGGATCTCGGCGAGCTTGACGAGGCAAAAAAGGTTCTGTAAAGCAAAAAGCATCCGCCCCTCTGTTCATTCGAGCAACGGGGCGGATGTTATTTGCAGTATCAATCAGAAGAGAAGTGTGTCTACCTCATCAAGCAGAGCAAGTATCTCGGTCTTGTAGGCCTCGATGAGCTTTCTGGACTCTTCCTCATTCAGGCCGTTGCGGCGGATGAGGCGGCGCATTGCGCGGACGAAGCCGATGAGCTTTGCCTTCTTCTCGACCTCGGCGATCTTCTCCGCATCGTCTGTACCGAGGTACAGAGCAAGAGACTTCTCCCAGATCTGAGACGAGACGTCAAAGGATATGCCGAGGAAGCGCTCGACATTGCTGTGGTCAAGCAGAGAGTAGCCAATGTATGCGTTGTACATGGATGCGAGCTCAAATACGGGGTGGCCCTGGCAGAGCGTATCCATATCGATGAGGAGGACTTCGCCGTCCTGAAGCATGACGTTCTTGATGTGGTAGTCGCCGTGCATCATGTGATGGTCAACGGGAACTGCCTCAACGAGCTTGACGAGCTTGTCAGCCTTGTCAGCGGGGAGATAGTCCTTCATGAACTTTGCCCAGCCTATAACGACATCGCGCTCGTCTGGCATATCCTCGGGTCTGACAACGGTGGAATGTATCTTCTTCATGAGGTCAACATAGAGCGCAACGTACTTGTCAAGATTCTCGGGCTCGGCCTTGATAAGCTTTGCAAAGCTCTTTGCGTTCAGGAGCTCGAAAACGGAGCCGTAGCCCTCACCGACCTTGGCAACGTCATACGGGATGGCGGTGGGTATGCCGAGGACGAAGGCGCGTCTTGCGAGCTCGCGCTCTCTGTGTATTTCGGGGAGAGAGTCGGGATTCATGTAGACCTTGACGATCGTATCGGGATCAAGTCTGTAGACCTTTCCGTTTGCGCCCTGGCCGATAACCTCGCAGCCGTCAACAGAAAGGCGTCTGTATGCCTTCTCAACGGGAATCATCTCGGCAAAGCCGGTCATATCGAGTATCTCATATACTTCGGGATTGACGTTGATTATCTTCAGAGAAGGCTCGGCCTTTCTGAGGCGGAGCACAACTCTGAGTCCTGCGCTGGATATGTATTCAAGGTTTTCAAAGTCAAGTGCTACTGCGGAATGTGCATTGCCCTTTACGCTCTCATTTACCTTTTCCTCAACTACTGCTGCGTTGGAAGAGTCAATTCTGCCCTCTGCTGCGATAATGAGCAGGCCGTTTTCTGATTTTGCGGTAATGTTCATTTCATTTCCCCCTAAAGATATTATCTACAAGCTGCATGTATTCTTCGTATGCTGCGGTGCCCTTGAAGCAGGAGAGATACTCGCCTATCGTTCTGTAATACCATTCCTGCATTTTCGGATCCTTCTGGTTCAGCGCGTTCCACATCGTGTCGCCCTGCTTAAGATACTCTCTGTAAAACGAACGGATGTTCGAGAGCTTATCGGCAAGCCACATTATTTTAACGGACTCGTCCTTGGTGTGCAGAAGCATCAGGAGCGAATCCTGCTTGCGTTCCTGCCATGTGTCGGCGGGAGGACGGTCAGCTATCTTGTCCTCGGTTTCGCTGAGCACGAGCGCATACACTCTCGGGCCGAATTTTTCTCTTATCTCGAACGGATCGACATCGCAATCCTCAACTGTATCGTGCAGTACTCCGGCGGCCATTGTTTCCTTATCCGGCGTTATCGTTGAGATAATGGAAGCCACCTCGAGCGGATGCAGGATATACGGCGTACCGGCCATTTTGCGTACCTGACCGGAATGTGCCTTGGTTGCGAATACTATCGCATCTTCCAGAACATCACTCATTATGATTTTCTCCTTTGAGAGTTGCATTGGCATTTGTATATAATAGATTTATTTTAGCAGATAATTTTACCAAATGCAATAGATACGCGAAAAATGGAGCTGTAAAACATTAGCGTGGCTTTTGTTGCGGTTTATACGCATAATTTACAGATAATTTCAGCTTCGAGCAATGCTTCACAAAAAATCATCCGCCCGCGCCGCGGACAGATGATTTTTTGTGAAGCAGATATTATCTTTGTGCGGAAAGGGTTTCGGTACAGTTTCAAACCGATTTTGCCGTAGCCTTCTCCGCTCTTTCATTGAGTATTCTGAGCGCGTTTATGAATTCCATGATCTTGCACCCGTCCTTCGGATAGCATCTGTAGCTCTGATTGGAAGTATGTCTCTGCGACCTGAGCATCGTTTTTTCTTCTCCAAAAAGTTGGAGTATCAGCATCCGAGGCACGGCTGATCATACTGATAGAGCGCGGAGTTGATCTCGAAAATATCGTATATTCCGTTGGAAATAT
>DCGN01000103.1:649-7014 GCA_002315275.1 Clostridiales bacterium UBA1777 | reverse complement strand
ACTCCCCGCGTCACTGATTTAAAGCTTGAAAAATTCATATTTTTCAGGTATTATACCACGCATTAACATCTGTCCGGAGCGTATTTCTTGATGAAAAAACTGATTTGTATCTTATTGATACTGGCAACTGCATTTTCTTTGTGCGCATGTGGCGGGAGCGTCTCATACGGAGTTAATGCGGCCCAGGTTCTTGTACCTCAGGATTACTATCTTGGGTTCAGGAATAATGATCCATTGTATTTCTATGTCACGGCCGGCCTGTCTGTTCTGGCTGCTGAAGGGCGCGTAGAGGCACTCAGTTCAAAATGGTTGGGCAATGCAAATGCTGTTGCTTTTGCAAGGCAGGCAGATGCTCTTGATAAGCTGCAGCCGCCGGAGCCACGGACGCTGATAGTAGGAATTGATATAAACTCCTTCCCTTTTGCATATGATTCCAACGGGGAGTATTGGGGTTATGATGTGGAGCTTTCAATGGCTCTATGTGAAAAGTTAGGTTGGACGCTTCAGCTGCAGGTAATTGACAAAAATTCCGTCGGTATTGAGCTATCCTCAGGAAATATTGATGTGGCATGGGGCGGAATTGCATTAAGTGAAGCTGATCTCGATAACATTAATATTGTTGCCTACGGGCCCTACATTCACAACGATATTGTCGTGGCAACCAGAAACGGATCCGCCGTGTGGAATAAGCTGCGCCTCAGCGGACGTAAAATGGTGATGAGCTCCACCCCCGAGGCAATGGAGGCTCTGAACACCGATCCAAGCCTTGTTAAGCGTCTTGGACAGATAACAAGACTTGCCGGAGGTACAACAGAATGCTTCGAGTATATGTACACCGGAAAATGCGACGTTATTCTCACAGACAGCACGGCGCTGGATTATTATAACTGTCACTGATAAAAATACTGAAAAACCTGTATTTTCCTATTGACAAGCAAAGGTAAAGCTGATATATTATCAAAGCAAAACAAAGAAGGTACGGCATCCCCGACCTCACCGGACGATCAATGAATCAGTCTCGGTCAACATGGACTGCATTATTCCCCTTTGGGATTATTGTGTTTCTACATGCGGATGCTGTGCATCCGCACTTTTTTTCGGAGGTGTTAACAATCGCAAACGCTGTTCATCAAATTAACGAAGAGATTCTTGACAAGGAAATACGCGTCATCGGCGAGCAGGGCGAACAGTTGGGTATCATGTCAGCTGAGGAAGCACTGAAGATGGCTATTGAGCATGACCTTGATTTGGTCAAGATCGCTCCGGGCTCCGTTCCCCCTGTCTGCAGGATCATGGATTACGGCAAATTCCGTTTTGAGCAGACCAAGAAGGAGAAGGAAGCCAAGAAGAACCAGCGGGTCATCGAGATCAAGGAGATAAGAATGTCTCCCGGTATCGACACCAACGACTTCAACACCAAGCTGAAGAACGGTCAGAAGTTCCTTTCCGACGGCGACAGAGTCAAGGTATCTGTCCGCTTTAGAGGCAGAGAAATGGCTCACACCGAGATCGGTGAGGTCCTTCTCAAGGACTATGCCGAGAAGTGCACCGACATTGCAGCCATGGATAAGGCTCCCAAGCTTGAAGGAAGAAGCATGTCCATGTTTCTCTCCCCCAAGCCCACAACCCCGGCTAAGAAGCCTGCAAAGCCCAAGACTCTCAAAGCTCCCGTTCAGGAAGCCGAGAGTCAGGAATAACATTATACAAAGCAGGAAATTCCCTGTATTCACCCAGTTACGGAAGGAGAAAAAATTATGCCTAAACTGAAGTCCCACAGCGGAGCAAAGAAGAGATTCAATCTTACCAAGTCCGGTTTGGTCAAGCGCGCCCATGCATTCAAGAGCCACATCCTCACCAAGAAGGACACCAAGCGCTGCCGTCGTCTGCGTTCCGAGGCTTATGCCGATGTGACCAACGAAGCAACCATCAAGAAAATGATCCCTTACAAATAAGGGCAGACGGTATATAGGAGGATAATCACAAATGGCAAGAGTTAAAGGCGCAATGATGACCCGCAAGCACAGAAATAAGATCCTTGGTCTTGCAAAGGGTTACTGGGGCAACAAGTCCCGTCACTATAAGATGGCTAACGAGCAGATGATGAAGTCCGGTCGTTACGCATATGTCGGCCGCAAGCAGAAGAAGAGAGACTTCCGCAAGCTGTGGATCACCCGTATCAGCGCAGGCTGCAAGATGAACGGCCTCAACTACTCCAAGTTCATGCACGGCCTCAAGCTCGCAGGTGTTGACATGAACCGCAAGATGCTCTCCGAGCTCGCTATTCATGACGCTGCCGCTTTCACCGCTCTCTGCGAACTCGCAAAGAACGCTCAGTAATTTAATTACGAACATAAAAAGCCTCTGATCCTCGGATCAGAGGCTTTTGTTTATTTAAGCTTTTCGATAACGGGCTCAAACATGAACGAGCACCACACTCCGACAAGCCCGGGCAGAAATATCACGGGAGCAACAAGGCGTACGGTGATGAACGCGGAGGCGAGCACGGCGGCGCCGGCGGCAAGCGTTCTGAGCGGATGTGCGAGCGCTATTCTTGCGGCGTTTAGCTGCAAGGCTCCGAACGCCGTCGAAAATCTTGACTGAAGAGAGAAGCTCCACAGAATCATGCCGGTGATGAGTGCCAGCACACAAACGGCAGCTCCCTCAAGCACGAGAGAATTTCTGCCGTCCGGAGCAAAAGCACCGAGCGCCTTGCACAGAAGCACAAACAGCGCGATGACGGTACCCCACAGCAGCGTGGAGAATATCCCGGTTTTGAGCTCGGTCTTGAAGGTGCGCTTGTATCTGGCGTACATGTCCGGTTCGCCGCGGCGAAGCCCGTGCACGGTGGTGTCATATACCGCGCAGGAGGCGGCACCTGCGGTTACGACCGGGACAGAGCAGACCACCCATATCAGACTCAGCAAAAGCACGTCGGCAACATATCCGAACGGCTTCCACGCAAAGCTCTCGTTGTCAAAAAAACGCTTCGCCATCAGACAAGCCCCGGTATCATTTCTGCGAGCTTTTCCGCAAGAGCGGCATGGCCCTTCTTTGTCAGGTGCATGAAGTCGACCTTGTTGAATTCGGCAACGCCCTCTGCATCGAGAAATGCCCAGCCGTGCGCTTCGCACTTTGCCTTATAGTATTTGGCAACGTCGAGCGATCTCTCATGACAGCCCTTACCCATGACGGCATCGTTGTGACCGGCGCCGATGCACGGAGGAGCAACAACGAGGATACGCGGCTTTTCATCAGCCCATGCGGGAACCGTCTCCGCCTTGGAGGCGAGCCTGTCAAGTCCGGCCGCGATGCATGCGGCGTTTGCGGCGAAGCGCTCCTTCGTGTCATTTGTGCCGAGCATAATAATCAGAAGAGAGACCGGCTCGTGACTCATCAGAGTGGAATAAATCACATCAAGCCCGCTCATACACTCGTGGATGGGATCGCTGAAGACAGTGGTCCTTCCGGACAGTCCCTCCTCGAGAACGAGATAACCGTCACCGAGCTTCTTCCGGAGAAGACATGTCCAGCGCTCATCCTCGTTGAAACGGAGGCCGGAGGTCGGATTGACGGTAGCATCCGCGCAATCGGAGGGGTCGGCGCAGTAGCCGTGAGTGTTGGAATCGCCAAAGCAAACTATATGTTTCTTCATATTATTACCTCCTTATGCCTCGGGCATCGATGCCGCGACGGCTGACTGGCCTACTCTTCTGAATTTTTCATCGGGAAGAGCAATTCTGACTGCTGAATATACTTCGGGGTACTCATCGGCGAGAACGCTTCTACAGGTGTCAAGCAGGATATCTCCGCCCTTGCCGCTCATCACGCGGCCGAGGAGCAGAAGATTGCGGCAGCCGTACTGCGCTCTGTAGAGAGCGAGGGAATGGGCGAGATATGTGCCGATGCTGCGGTAGACGGCGGCGGCGCGCTCGTCGTCCTTTTCCATTAAACCCTGAACTACCTTCAGCTTTTCTGCGGGGGAAATGGAGCTATCAAGCTCAATGCCTGCGGCGGGTGCGAGCTTTATAACGCCGTCCTGCGAGAAGTACTTGACCCCGCAGCCGATATCGCGGCTCCACTCATCGCGCATCGCATCCGGCGAGGCATCCACGGGCATGAAAGCGAGCTCGTTGAGCCAGCCCGTTATGCGGCCCTCTTCGTCGACATAGCCGCCCGCCTCGCTTGTGCCCATCGCGATGCCGAGCACGTTCGTGTCTTCAAGGCTCATTGCTCCCGCAAGAGCGGTGACGTCACCGTCATTCACGACGCAGAAGGGAACATCACCGAAGCAATCGTGAATGGCGCGGATGTATATGTCCTTTACCTTCTCGTCATACAGCTCCTTCGGGACTGCGAGGAAAAGGGAGGCGTTCATAGTGCGGTTGTTTATGTATACTCCTGCGGAGGAGACACCGACAGCGTCAACTCTCGGCATATGAGCCGCGGCGGACCTGAGCGCGGACACTATGCCCTCGTAATGATAGTCGGGGTCGGCTGTGATCTTCGGGAACCATACGACCTCTTCTGAGAAGACGGCCTCGCCGTCAATAACGGCGGAGACCTTTCTGTCGCTTCCGCCCGCATCGAAGCCGATGCGGCAGCCCTTCATGTGGCCACCGACAGCCTTCGGAGAATCCTTGGACTCGGGGAGAGAGTCTGTGTATATCACCTCGAACGGATGCTCGAAAACATTTGACATATAGTCATAGTCAAAATCCTGCTCACCTCCGGCGGAATACGCCTCAGAGAGATATTTATAAATGTCCTCATCTCCGCGGACATAGATCCTAAACCCGCCCTTCATCCAAAGAATGGACTTGACGAGTCTGTTTATATAGTAGCGGTCTGCCGCGCGAAGCTCGGGCGTGCCGTGAATGAAGGTCTCAACGGAGGCCATCTCGCCGCAGGAGCGCTCGACAGCTATGCCGACCGGCTTCTTTGCCGTTTTCAGAAATGCTTCGTTAAACTTGTGCAGGGGGATAAAGCCGGGGTCAAGCTCCGGCAGATTTTTTACTTCAAGCTCGATGCCGAGAAAGTTCATTTTGAAACCCTCCTCAATGTGCCGATAATATGATCATGCCATGTATAATCATTATAGCATGAGGATATGCGCTTGTCACCATAAATATGATAAAAATTTTCTCCAAAATAAAATATTGAAAAATCATTTCAAAGGTGCTATTATGTATATATGTTATAAAAGGATACCTACCGCAAGGCTAACAACGGACTGTACGCAACAGGGAGGTTTTTGAAATGAATACCGAAAAAATGACTGAGGCAAGAAAATGGATCCGCGAGGAGCTTGACCGCAGCACGGACTTTTGGCTCAAAAACGGAATAGACAGGGTCAACGGCGGCGTATACACCTGCCTTGACAGAACGGGCAAGGTGTTTTCAACAGATAAGAGCGTCTGGATGCAGGGACGCTGCGGCTGGATGTACGCATGGCTGTGCAGTAATTACGGTGTAAGACCCGAGTGGCTCGAGGCATCCAAGACATGCCTTGACTTTATGGAGGAGCACTGCATCAACCCCGATGCGGACGGCAGAATGTACTTCACCGTCACGGCTGACGGTAAACCCCTCCGCCAGAGAAGATACTACTTCTCCGAGGCCTTCTACGCGATGGCCAATGCCGAGTATTACGGCGTAACGGGCGATAAAGCCCGCCTTGAAAGAGCGAGAAGAGCTTATGATATCTATTGGAATCTCGCACACGGCATGAAGGATCCCACCGGCCTCGGAGCGAAGACCGAGCCGGAGACGCGCACGGGCAGAGCCTTCGGCATCCCGATGATCTATCTGAACGTCACAAGCGTTTTGATGAAGGTCGACCCCGAGCATAAGGCGCTTTACGAGGAGCGTGCCGCAAGCTGCGTGGAGGATATTTTCAGGTATCACGTCCACCCTGAGCTCAAGTGTGTGCTTGAGTCTGTCGGCCCGGACGGCGAGGCAAGGCTTGACTTCACCGAGGGACGCGTTATCAACCCCGGCCACGATATAGAGGGCGTATGGTTCCTGCTTGAGCACGCAAGGCGAACAGGCAATACGGAGCTTGTCGGCAAGGCGGAGCAGATATTCAACTGGGCGATCGAGGCAGGCTGGGACAAGGAATACGGCGGACTTCTGTACTTTATCGATGCGCTCGGCAATCCTCCCGAGTCTTACGAGCATGACATGAAGCTCTGGTGGCCGCATGACGAGATCATGATCTCGTCTCTGATGCTCTACAGAGACACCGGCAAGGAGGAATACCTTGACTGGTTCTATAAGACGCTTGACTACTGCAGAGAACACTTCTCAGACCCCGAATACGGCGAGTGGTACGGATATCTCCGCCGTGACGGTCTGCCCACGATGCC
>DCGN01000103.1:0-541 GCA_002315275.1 Clostridiales bacterium UBA1777 | reverse complement strand
TATCTCCCATAATATAATTGAAAGGAGAGCGGCTATGCCCTCTGATAATAAAAACGTATTTGAGAGAATAAGCGAGGAATATTACAATCTCACGGTCTCCGAGAAGAAAACAGCGGACTATGTCCTCAAGATGCGCAGCCGCGCACAGCATCTGTCCATAACGGAGCTTGCGCAGGAATGCGATGTCGCGGAGGCAACTGTCTCACGCTTCTGCCGCAGACTCGGGTATAGGGGGTACAGCGCGTTCAGACTTGCTCTTGCCACCGTTTCCGGTGCACCGAGCGGGAAAGGAATGCAGAACCCGCTTTCCGGCGAGGTGCTTGAGAGCGACAGCTTCGTGGATATGTGCCGCAAGCTCTGCACGGCGGATACGGGCGCTATCACGCAGACTATGGAGCTTATCAAGGAAGAAAGAATAAAGGCGGCAGCGGATATCCTGCAGAGCGCGGGGAAGGTGCTGTGTATGGGGCAGGGCGGGTCCCAGCTTCTTGCGGCGGAGGCGGCGCATCTGTTCACAACGGCGGGAGGGAAATTCTTTGCC
>DCGN01000017.1:2253-7316 GCA_002315275.1 Clostridiales bacterium UBA1777 | reverse complement strand
CCCGTTTTTTATGAAACATCTTGAGTGTAGTATTATAGATGCTAAGAGCTAAGTGTTTTTTCATCTTTTTCATTTTGTCCT
Organism: Clostridiales bacterium UBA1777; assembly: GCA_002315275.1. Taxonomy (GTDB): domain Bacteria; phylum Bacillota; class Clostridia; order Oscillospirales; family Oscillospiraceae; genus Limivicinus. Next base: position 7,235 of record DCGN01000017.1, on the reverse strand, counting down.
CACACATATAACAAGGGAAGCAGCTGATGCTGCTTCTTCTTGTTTTTTCTTTGCCCTGATGCAAAAATCACCCCGAGGCTTCTTCACGAAGCTTCGGGGGTGATCTGCTTTATCGGTTTTAGACCGTTTCGGAATTTATGCCTCTTCCGAGGCTCAATATCAGGCCGATAATTGCTATGGCAAGCGCTCCGTATACTATCGCGCCGCCGAGGACTGTACAGAAGCCCCTCCAAAGCATTGCCGCCGCCATTGCAAGCGCGCATGCCGCAAGGCAAATATATTTGCCCGTTGCCTTGCTGTTTATAAAGCGAAGGGCTGCCGCCGCCATTGCAAGCGCTGCAGAAATAAACATTGCCGCGATGATATATGCGGAAATTCTGCCCGTCTTCTCGAGTGACTTTATCTGGCCCTTGTAGTACACTATCGCGGCGGAGCAGATCTCTTCGCTGTCAGAGCTTGAGGATATCAGCGCCTGAACGCCATCATCGGCCTTGAGGATCTTGATGCCCTCGCTGAGCCTGTCCTCGGCATCGGACAGATTGTTCAATGCGCTTATGCTGCTGTGAAGCTGATTGCGCTTCTCGTCTATCGTCTTTTGCCCCTCTGCAAGCTGCGCTTCGGCATCATTCAGCTGTGATTCGCCCTCATTGATCTCCTTTGCGCCGCTGTTAAGCTGGCCTCTTGAGCTGTCCAGCATTTTTTTTGCGTCATCGAGCTTTGCTTTGCCTTCCTCGAGCTGCTTTTGGCCGTCATCAAGCTGTGCCTTTGCATCGGCGAGCTGAGCATTGCCCTCATCGAGCTGTGCCTTTGATGCATCGAGCTGTGCCTGACCCTCTTCAAGCTGTGCCTTTGCATCGGCGAGCTGAGCTTCGGCATCGGCTATCTGCGCGGCCGCATCGGCTAAAGCCGCCTGCGAGGCCTGATAATCTGCCGCAGCCTGCTCCATCGAGGTTCCCGTCAAGGACTCCTGGCTTCTCCATAACGTCTCCGCAAGGGTGACCTGAAGCATAAGCGATGACGCTGTCGCGGTATCTCCTGCGGCTACGGCGGCATCGTATCTTGCTTTTGCATCGGCGTACTGCGAATACGCCGAGAAGATGGTGTTGTAAACAGGTGCAACCAGCTCCATCTCAGCCTGAGCGGTGTTGTACTGCTGCTTTGCGCTTGCGAGCTTCTCCGCGCCTGCATCGTACTGTGCCTGACCCTCGGCGAGCTTTGCCGCGCCTGCATCGTACTGCGCCTGACCCTCGGCGAGCTTCGCCGCGGCGGCCTCATATTCGGCCTTGCCCTCGTTATAGGTCGCAAGGGCGCTCTCATACTGTTCGAGACCCTCGTTGTACTGCTGTACACCGGCAGCATACTGTGCTTCGCCGTTTGCAAGCTTCTCCTTATATTCCTCAAGTGTCTCTTTGCCTGCCGCAAGCTCCTCCTTGCCCTCCTCAAGCTGCTCGTTGCCTATGTTGACAGTAGCAACAGCTTCGGCATAGTCCTGCTTTGCAGCGCTGTACGCATCGGTCATCTCAGCGTTCTCTCTTGCGAGCTGCCTCAGCTCCTCTGCCTGCATAAGAAGTGTCTCATAATCGGGTATCGCGGAGGATTTGAGCATATTAATTGAGCTAACGGTTCCGGGGATCATGAGCACGGTAGCAAGTGACGCGGCTCCGAGCATTCCCGCCAAAATCTTTTTGGCCGTCCTTCCCTTTCCGAGGAACTTGAAACGCATCAGCGTCTTTCTCACTATGTCATCGCTGAAGATAAGAATCTGCGGCAGAGCGAAGTTTGCGATGATGAGCGTAATTATCGTGCCTCTGCCGAGGAACAGGCCGATACCGGATACTGCCGCATCGGAAACATTTGTGCCGATAAGCAGGCCTGCGACAGACATTATCGTGCCGGAGGTGATGACCGTCGGGAATTCGAGGTTCATCGTTTCTACAATGGCCGCTTCGCGCTCGAGGCCCGAATTGCGAAGGTCGTTATAGCGCGAGGAGATAACGATAGCATAGTCGATATTCGCGCCCATTTGTATCGCGCTCACGATGACGTACACCATGAAATAAATATAATTGTCCCCTATTACGGGAATTGCGAAATTGATCCAAATGCTGCCCTGAATGACCAGAATAAGCAGCACCGGCATTGCTATCGATTTGAACGTGAACAGCAGAATCAGGATCACCATACCTATCGACAGTATGCTGACCGTTCTGCTGTCGCTCTGGAAGGTATCGTGGAAATCTCTTGCCGCGACGGTATTGCCGGTTATGACCGCATCGTCATAATACTCGCTTGCAAGGACGTGGAGTCTGTCGACGAATCTGTAAGAATCATTTCCCTGTATCGGCAGATCAACATATACGAGTATTCTGCTGTAGTTCTCGCCTTGAAGCTGATCCTGCGCCATGCCGAGCTGAACCTTAAGGCTGTCAATAAGCTGAAGCTGCTCGTCCGACAGGTCGAATGCGTCATACTCGGAGACCTCCTCAATGAGAAGGAACAGGTCGAGCACGGTAGCTTTGGTCTCTTTGATCTCATTGCTTGTGCCGGAATAAAGGCCTGCATCCGCGGCATAGTATGCAAACAGCGCCTGAGCCGTGGCTTCATCCGTATCCGTAAGCTCCATGAACTGCCTGTAGTCGATCTTGCTCGTAAGCGTCAGGCCATCCTTGACGGCGATATTCGCAAGGCCGAGCACGCGGTTTACCTCGTCGCACTGTTCGATCTCCTCTATCAGCGCCGCCTCTTTCTCATAGTCACCCGACGGAACCATAAGGGCTATCATGTTGTTCTTTCCGAACAACGCCTGTATCTTATTGCCGTCTTTCTGGTTTTGGCTCGAATAGATCGTATCAACAAGGTCTATGGAGTACGCGTACTTTGCCTTTCCGAAGGTTATGCATGCAAGTATCGCAGCAACAACCATGATTATCGGAACTACTCTGTGGCTTGCGTATGCAAACTTGCCGAGAAAGTCAACACGAGGCAGGAAGCGTTTGTGCTGAGTTTTATCCATCAGCTTTCCGAACAGGACAAGCAGTATCGGCATCACAACGAACACGCTCACGAGACTCATCACAATGGCCTTCATGAGGCAGAAGCCCATATCTCTGCCGAGCTTGAACTGCATGAATGTCATGGAAACGAGGCCTGCAATCGTCGTTGCGCTGCTGGAGAGTATCTCCTTGACAGACTGCCCGAGCGCGGAGGCAACGGCCTCCTCGATGCCCTTTGTCTGATGCTCTTCCTTGTATCTGTTGCATAAGATTACGGCATAATCAATGCTCAGCGCGAGCTGCATTATCGTGGCAACGGAATTCGATATCATGGAAATCGTTCCGAGCAGGAAGTTAGTGCCCATGTTCAGCAGTGCCGCAGCGGCAAATGTGAGCACGAGCACGGGTATCTCCGCAAATGTGGTAGATGTAACTACCATAACGGCAAGGAATACGATCGCCACAATTATGCCTACACCGACTATCTCTTCGGCAACATCGCCGGAAACGTTTACGAGAGAGCTCGTGTAAATATAGTGCTCATAGCCGGAAAGATATTCGTGGAGCTCATCGGCAGCGGCTATAGCCTCTTCTGAGCCGTCAGCTCCCGCATAGGTGACGTTGTAGAGCGCGTATCCGCCCTTGACATGAGCAGAGGTAGTATCAAAGCTGATCATCAGCGTTCCGGGGAGGGCATCCAGCATTTCGTAAACAGCCTGCGACTGCTCCTCGTCTGCAACGCGCACCATCACGTCCTCTGTGGCATAGGTGATGAACTCCCTGTCCATCAGGTCAAGCCCCTGCTTAGCCTCGGTGTTCTGCGGGAGGTATTTCATTACGTTGCTCTCGACCTTGACCCAGCCCATTGAAAAAACCGACAGCACCATAAGCGCAAGCATTATAGCGCCTATGATCAATCTGTTTTTTACGATAAATCCCGAAAATTTCTGCATTAATGACTTCATCCTTTTTCGCACGGTTATTACAGATTATATCCCATTTCAGAGCAACGGGCAACAAAAAAACGGCTAAAAAATGTTAAGAAACAGCAAAATTTACTCATTATCTCAGCTTTGCCCGCGAAGCCGCAGCTCTTAATAATCGGAGTGCTTTTTGCCTGATATAAGCCGAAAGCCGCCATAAAGGCGGCTTTGTCATGCATTATGCGTTATGCCGGACTCATTTATCCGTGAGCTTTCTGATCCTTATTTTCTCCTGCCTGTCGGATATGAACTGAGGAAGGATCTTGGGGCGCTCGGTATAAGGAATGCTCTCTGTATTCGTGCGCTTGATAAGGTGGATGGCATCGAACTTACATCTCGTCGTGCACACGCCGCAACCGAGGCACTTGTTCTGATCTACTACGGATGCGCCGCAGCCGAGGCAGCGTGCGGTCTCCTTCTTGAGCTGCTCCTCGGTAAAGGTGCAGCGGCTGTCCGTGAAGTCCGTCTTTCGCGTAGAAGCGGGACGCTGGCGAGCCGCGTCGTCGTAGGACAGCGTATCGAATGCGACAGCATCCTTGTCGAGCGCACGGAACTCCGAGCCTCTCCAAAGCGTGAGATCCTGTCCCTCCTGCACGAATCTGTGTATCGATATCGCGGCCTGCTTGCCTGCGGAAATGGCATCGATGGCAAACTTCGGACCCGTGTAAACGTCGCCGCCCGCGAATATATCCTTCTGAGCCGTCTGATAGGTCAGTCCGTCCGCGACAGCGCAGCCCTTTTCATTCTTTTCGATCGCTCCGAGGTCAAGGCCGCCGAAGTCGACTGTCTGTCCGATGGCGGCTATAACGCTGTCACATTCGACCTCACCCGCGTCACATACGAGCTTTGTGACCGTGCCGTCAATGCCGACTATCTCAACGGGCTTGTGCTCGAATACGAACTTCACGCCCTCTGCCTTTGCCTCTGCGACCTCTTCGGGGTCTGCGCGCATATCGCTTTCTTTTCTGCGGTATACGACTGTTGTTTCCGCGCCGAGGCGTACAGC
>DCGN01000017.1:1926-2183 GCA_002315275.1 Clostridiales bacterium UBA1777 | reverse complement strand
TTATTTCCTGCGTTGACCTCTCTGAGGAAGTCTATTCCGCCCCGGACACCCTTCATATTCTCGCCGGGTATGCCGAGAGCCGCGGACTTCTGCGCGCCTATGCCGAGATAGAAGGCGTTGTAGCCCTCTGCGCGAAGCTGCTCGATCGTCACATCCTTGCCCACCTCTACGCCGCATCTGAACTCTACGCCGAGCACCTTGAGAACTTCGATCTCGGCATCGATTACCGCTCTGTCAAGGCGGAAGGAGGGAATGCC
>DCGN01000017.1:0-1791 GCA_002315275.1 Clostridiales bacterium UBA1777 | reverse complement strand
TGTAATGGTAGAGCTTCTTGGGGACGAATCTGTTCTTCTCGTCAAGCTCCTTATCGGCAACAAACTTCTTTATCTCGTCTATTGCCACGGCGCTGTCTATCCTGCCGCGGGTGCACTCATCCTCACATCTGCGGTTGCATATTCGGCCGCATACCGCGGGGAACGGGTTTTCCTTCTTGATAAGCTCAAGCGCATCCGTATATCTGCCCTGAGACGCAAGCTTGATATAGCCCTGAACGGCGATATGCGCGGGGCAGGCGGTCTTGCAGGGGGATGTGCCCGTCTCGGCGACGTAGCTTCTCTTGCCTCTGAACCCGGGATTCCATCTGTCGGGAGTCCAGTCGAGGTCATCCGGCAGCTCCTGCACGGGATACTCAACGGGGCCGTTCTTCGTACAGAGCTTCTGACCCATCTTGATCGCGTTGTTGGCGCAGGTATCGGTGCACATTCCGCATGCAACGCACTTTTCCTTGTCGATCTCCGCGACATAGTTGCTCTGAGATGCCGCAGGCGTGTTGTAATACTGCGTCATGCCGAGCGCAAGGCAGCTCTCGGGCTGGCAGTTGCATATCGCGAACGTCTGCCCCTGCTCGATGGTGGTGATCTGATGCACGCAGCCGATATCCTCGGTGCGTTTAATAAGCTCGTAGGCCTCTTCCTTAGTGAGCTTTTTTCCTCTGCCGAGATTGATGAACATATCGGCGGGATGTCCCATGAACAGACAAAAGCTCTCGTCCAGATCGCCCGCGCCCTGACCCATGAGCTTTCTCACGCGGCGGCACTGACACGGCAAAGCGCAGAGATGGTCGGCGTTCTTTTCTATGTACATGCTGACCTTCTCGTTGTCTATCTGCTGAGCGTCCTTGGGAATGGCGCTCTCAACGGGGATAACGCGCATGATGCCCGCACCCATGGGCGTGTTCATCGCATGCTCGATCTGGCTCGTTGTGGCGTGCTGTTCAAAGGCATACGCTATCTCGGGATGTGCGCGGCAGAATTTCTCGTTTATCAGAAGAAATTCGAATATGCCGGGTGTATAAAGCGGCAGAAGGTAGAGCTCAATATTCACCTTCGGAATCAGCACCTGCACCAGAAGACCTATCTCGGTCAGCTCGTGCATCATCGCGCGAGCCTTCTCCTTTTCGAGCCCTGCCCTTTTCGCAATGTTTGCAAGGAAGTTTACCTTCATCGTGCCCTTGATAGCCATAAGCAAAGCTATCTGCTCGTCGGTTATCCATTTTTCAAACACTCTGTACTCCGCGCAGTCAGGAGTTATCTTATAGTGCCCGTCGTTTATTCTTTCGCATAGCTTGACCAAGTTTTCTCTGACTTCCATAGAACATTCTCCTCCTGAAAATATAAGACGAACCGACATGTGCCGCAAAATAACAATATCATGTAAAGCTCTGTTTTGCAAGGAAAAAGGTTAAGTAATGTCTACTGAATAAACGCCAATTTATGTTTAAGAGTCAGCATATCCAAAACGAAGCAAAAACGCTCAAAAAAGGTATGCCGAAGCTTCCGCAGGTTCAGCAGAACAATCGACATTGCGATTGTGAACGCTGCGGTTCCCAGTTCGACATTCCTGACTGGCATGAGCTGCTGTATGACCCGACATTGGCCGATGCCATCTGCGACCGGATCGTGTACAACTCTCATGTTCTGACCATTAAGTGCGAATCCATGCGGCGAATGAACGCAATCTCTGAATAATCCTGCGGCGTGGCGGTCGCGCAATCGCCGCGGCCGCTGCGCTCAATTCAAGTGGAAAGGCTGCGCAATGGACACGGA
>DCGN01000060.1:1104-3418 GCA_002315275.1 Clostridiales bacterium UBA1777 | reverse complement strand
GCGTTATTTATATGTCCCCGCAGGGCAAGCCCTATACACAGCAGGTTGCAAAACGCCTCAAAAATGACTATGACCATCTCGTTCTTGTCTGCGGACACTATGAGGGTATCGACGAGCGCTTCATAGAAGAGTGCGTTGACGAGGAGATATCCATCGGCGATTTTGTCCTTACCGGCGGAGAGATAGCGGCCATGGCCGTTGCGGACTCTGTTTGCCGCCTCGTGCCCGGAGTCCTCGCGGATGAGGAATGCTACACGGGCGAGAGCCATTGGGACGGACTTCTGGAATATCCTCAGTATACGAGACCCGAGGTCTGGGAGGGAAGAGCTGTTCCCGATATCCTCCTCAACGGAGATCATGCGAAGATCGTTCGCTGGCGCAGAAAAAAACAGCTTGAGCGCACGCGTGATAAGAGACCCGATATGTTTGAAAAGCTCGAATTTGAAGACGGCGAGGATAAGAAGCTTCTTGCGGAAATGAAGGCGGACGAGGGAAAAGAAAAGCTCACAAAGCCTGTTTCGTACAGACCGGCCGCCGATGACGATATTCCCGCAATTCTGGATATAATAGCCTATGCGAGAAAGTCTCTTAAAAAGCTCGGAGTTGACCAGTGGCAGGGAGAGTATCCCGCGGCACAGCATTTCAAGATCGATATCGACAGGGGAGAGTGCTTCGTTATTCTCCACGGCGATGAAATAGCCGCTTTCTTCACGCTCTCCACAAGACCCGAAAAATGCTACGATGAGATAAAGGACGGCAAGTGGCACTGTGACGATCCCTATTGCGTGCTTCACAGAAACGCCGTTGCAAAGAAATACAGGGGCACCGGCATTTCTGCGTATCTGATGAAGTTCGTCGAGGAGCAGACACTCAAAAACGGCAGAAGATGGGTGCGCGTTGATACTCACAGAAAGAATAAGCCGATGCAGAGACTCCTCGTGAACAGCGGCTACAGATACAGAGGCAATGTTGAGGTCGTTGTAGAGCCCGGACACGATACGGCAAGACAGGGCTTTGAGAAGCTCATAAAGGTGAAAAAATGAATCTTACAAACATAGATGAGATATATGCTCTGCTGAAAAGACACGGCTTCAGATTCTCAAAATCTCTCGGACAGAACTTCCTTGTCGCAAGCTGGGTGCCAGAGCAGATAGCAGACTCGGCAATGCTCGATGAAAACACAGGCGTTGTTGAGATAGGCCCCGGGGTAGGATGTCTTACGGAGCAGCTTTCAATGAGAGCGGGGAAGGTCGTTTCGATAGAGCTTGACAATGCGCTTCGCCCCGTGCTTAAGGAGACGCTCGCAGGGCGCGATAACACAGAGGTGGTTTTCGGCGATGCGCTGAAGCTTGACCTCGGAAAGCTCGTTGAGGAAAAGATTCCGGGAATGCGCCATGCCGTCTGCGCGAATCTTCCGTACAACGTCACCTCGCCTCTGCTAACGGCTATCATAAAGGCCGGCTGCTTTGACACAGTTACCGTTATGATCCAGCGCGAGGTCGCGAAGAGGATATGCTCTCCGGCGGGAAGCGACGATTACGGTGCGTTCGGAATATTCGTCCAATGGTATATGGATACCGAGCTTTTGTTTGACGTGCCGCCGCATTGCTTCGTCCCTCAGCCTAAGGTCACGAGCAGCGTTATCCGCCTCACAAAGCGCGCGGAGAGACCCGCCGAGGTAAATAACGAGGAGCTCATGTTCAAAATAATTCGTGCCGCTTTTAACCAGAGAAGAAAAACGCTCGCAAATGCGATTTCTTCGGGCATCGGATGCACGCGCGAAACTGTACAAAAAGCGCTCGAAAATTGCGGTTTTGACACAAAAATACGCGGAGAAGAAGTTGATATTGTAGGATTTGCAAAAATTTCTGATGAAATTGGCAAATTAACTGCATCGGATTTGTGATTAAAGTGCATTGATATTATTGTGCATTTTGTGATAATCTTAGAAATGGTGTGGGCTGACCGCGCCGGTAAAAAATGTTTGTATTTTTTAACAATAGAAAGGAAAGAAAACAATGAGCAAAAAGTATGTCTACCTGTTTTCCGAAGGCAATGCCACCATGCGTGAGCTGCTGGGCGGCAAGGGCGCTAACCTTGCAGAGATGACCAAGATCGGTCTTCCCGTTCCTCAGGGCTTCACCGTTTCCACCGAGGCTTGCACGCAGTATTATGAAGATGGCCGCCAGATCAATGATGAGATCATGGCTGAGATCATGGCTAATGTTGCAAAGATCGAAGAGATCAACGGTAAGAAGTTCGGCGATCTCAAGAATCCTCTCCTCGTTTCCGTTCGTTCCGGTGCCCGCGCTTC
>DCGN01000060.1:924-1077 GCA_002315275.1 Clostridiales bacterium UBA1777 | reverse complement strand
TGATGGACACCATCCTTAACCTCGGCCTTAACGATGACGTCGTTGCCGCTATGATCGCAGGCAACCCCGATCCTAAGTTCGAGCGCTTCGTTTATGACTCTTACCGCCGCTTCATCCAGATGTTCTCTGACGTTGTTATGGAAGTCGGCAAGA
>DCGN01000060.1:0-888 GCA_002315275.1 Clostridiales bacterium UBA1777 | reverse complement strand
TCGGCAAGAAGTATTTCGAGCAGCTTATCGACGAGATGAAGGCCAAGAAGGGAGTTTCTCTCGATATCGACCTTACCGCTGCAGACCTCAAGGAGCTCGCTATTCAGTTCAAGGCTGAGTACAAGGCACAGCTCGGCGAGGACTTCCCCTCCGATCCCGTTGTTCAGCTGAAGGAAGCCGTCAAGGCAGTCTTCCGTTCCTGGGACAACCCCAGAGCAAACGTTTACAGACGTGACAACGATATTCCTTACTCTTGGGGCACCGCAGTTTCCGTTATGCCTATGGTATTCGGTAACCTCAACGAGAACTCCGGCACCGGCGTTGCATTTACCCGTGACCCCGCTACCGGCGAGAAGAAGCTTATGGGTGAGTTCCTTACCAACGCACAGGGCGAAGACGTTGTTGCAGGCGTACGCACTCCTATGCCCATCGCTATGATGGCAGAGAAGTTCCCCGAGGCATATGAGCAGTTCGTCAAGGTCTGCGACATTCTCGAGAACCACTATCACGACATGCAGGACATGGAGTTCACCGTTGAAAACGGCAAGCTCTACATGCTCCAGTGCCGCAACGGCAAGCGTACCGCTCAGGCAGCTCTCAAGATCGCATGCGACCTCGTTGACGAGGGCATGATCGATGAGAAGCAGGCAGTCCTTATGATCGAGCCCAGAAACCTCGATACTCTGCTTCATCCCCAGTTCGACACCGCCGCTCTCAAAGCAGCAACCCCCATCGGCAAGGGCCTCGGCGCTTCCCCCGGTGCAGCATGCGGTCAGGTCGTCTTCTCCGCTGAGGATGCTATCGAGTGGAAGAAGAATAAGAAGAAGGTCGTTCTTGTCCGCCTCGAGACCTCTCCCGAGGACATCACCGGCATGAAGGCCGCTCAGG
>DCGN01000041.1:28730-28903 GCA_002315275.1 Clostridiales bacterium UBA1777 | reverse complement strand
AGCTTGGTGTAGCCTTCCATAACGGCAGCGTAGCCTGCGAAGTAGCCGCACTCCTGCTCCTTGAATGCTATGGGAGCAACGTTATCGCAGCCGATGGGGTAACCGTCGATAAAGACGAACTTAACATCGGGGTAGGTGTTTGCGGCCTTGGTAAGAGCGGTCTCCTGCAGGAA
>DCGN01000041.1:25660-28632 GCA_002315275.1 Clostridiales bacterium UBA1777 | reverse complement strand
GGCTGATAGTACTTGTAGCTGAGGTTGTTGGCAGCAGCGTATTTCTTAACGCCGTTCCAAGTGCCTTCGTTGAAGGAGTGGTCCTTCAGCTGGCCGATATCGGTAACAAATGCGACCTCATACTTGCCGTCGGAAGAGGTCATGGTATCGGGAACTTCGCCGGTAGCATCTTCGCTCTTAGCGGACTTAGCGCCGCATGCGCAGAGAGCAAAGATCATGCAAAGAGCCATGACAAGTGCCAGAATCTTTTTCATGTTTTTTCCTCCAAATATTCATACTTCATTCTTTCGCGGTTTTTCACGCTGGTTTTATTATAGCAGACAGTCAATTGTAAATCAAGATAATCGTTTCTTATTTTATATATTTCCCTAACAAAATTGCACACAATTTTTCTTGCACTTCGTGATAAAATGCCTTATACTCTGTTTATCGATTTATTGCATCAAACAGGAGGCTCGACATGGCTTTTGATATTACCCCTTATGTAGATATGAATCCGCGCGAGGTGCGCGCGCTGATCCGTCAGGGCGTTATAGATTTCCCCACCGCGGGCATGTGCCGCGGCTACGCGCAGGCAAATCTTGTCATCCTTCCGCCCGAATACGCCGCCGATTTTGAGGAATATGCGAAGCGCAACCCCTTCCCCTGCCCCATCCTCGAGATTATAAAGGGCACCCCCGAAACTCACGCCATGGGCGAGGGCGGCAACATCTGCTCCGATATCCCGCGCTACAGAGTATACGAAAACGGAGTGTTCACCCGGGAGCTTACAGATGCCTCGGAGTATTGGAAGGACGGATATGTGGGCTTTCTTATCGGCTGTTCGTTCTCCTTTGAGGAAACGCTCATGCGCGAGGGCATTGAGATCCGCCATATAGTGCAGGGCAGAAACGTGCCCATGTTCAAGACGAGCATTCAGACGGTCAAGGCAGGGCCGTTCGAGGGTCCGATGGTATGCTCCATGCGCCCGATGACACCCGAGAACGCGAAGAAGGCGTATGATATCACCGTGAAGATGCCGAATGTGCACGGTGCTCCCGTCCACATAGGCGATCCCGCCGAGGTAGGCGTAAAGGATGTTATGCACCCGGATTACGGTGACGGCGTCGATATCTATCCCGGTGAGGTAACTGTCTTCTGGCCGTGCGGCGTTACTCCTCAGGCCGCTGTTGAAAACGCCAAGCCGCCTATCGTGATCACGCACGCTCCCGGCCATATGTTCATAACCGACATTCTTAACCGCGATCTGAACGATTACCTCGAGCAGCAGAAGCACAGGTAATTCCCATGTATAAAACATCGCCTCCCGGCAGATAATGTCCGGGAGGTGAGCTTTTCAATGTGGGGTTTCATATTCAGCATTATAGCGGGAGCGGCCATGAGCTTTCAGGGCGTTATCAACACGCGCCTCAGCGATAAGATCGGGCTTTTCGAGTCAAACGCATGGGTGCAGGGCTCGGCCTTCGCGCTTGCTCTCGCCGTATGCCTCATATGGGGCAGAGGCAGCTTTATATCAATAAAAGATCAGCCATGGATATACTGGACAGGCGGCCTTTTCGGCATTATAATTACCGTTACGGTAATGCTCTCGATAGGCTCGCTGAGTCCCACGCTTGCGATATCCGTCATACTCACGAGCCAGCTCTTCACGGCCGCGGTGATCGATGCGTTCGGCCTGCTCGGGTCCGAAAAAACGGCCTTCGGCTGGAGCACATGGGTCGGCCTCGCGCTGATGACGGGAGGAGTATTGCTCATCAAGTTCGCTCAGAAATAGGAGAAACAGCATGGTAAGAGATATATGCAGAGACGTTATCCTGCTCTCTCAGAAATCGGCTCCCGCAACTGCGGACGATCTCGGCACAGCGCAGGATCTCATCGATACGCTTGATGCCAACCGCGACCGCTGCGTCGGCATGGCGGCCAATATGATAGGCTCCGCAAAGCGCATCATCGTGTTTGACGATAACGGCAAGACGGCTGTAATGCTGAACCCTGAGATCATAAACGCAGTCGGACCGTATGAGACAGAGGAGGGCTGCCTCTCGCTGACCGGCGTGAGAAAAACGCGCCGCTGGCAGAAGATAAAGGTAAAGTATCAGACGCTTGATTTCAAGGACAGGATAAAGACCTATTCAGGCTGGACGGCACAGATAATACAGCATGAAACAGATCATCTCAGCGGGATCATAATCTGATCTGCGCTGAGATGATCTTATTTCTTATTTAAAAGTAAACGTCTGTCAGACGAGCATATTCATGGAATCGTCGTTCTCGATCCACTCGTTGACGTTTATGGTTTTGAAAACCGTCGGCGTAACGCGGATGATGACCGTTTCGATGCCGGCGTTGATTATCTGGCGCTTGCACATCGCGCAGCTCATCGCGTCATTCAAAAGCTCGCCCGTTTTCGCGTTGCGGCCTACGAGATAGATCGTTGCGCCGATCATATCTCTGCGGGAGGCGGAGATGATGGCGTTCGCCTCGGCATGGACACTTCTGCAAAGCTCATAGCGCTCGCCGGAGGGGATCTTCAGAGTGTCTCTCATGCAGACGCCGAGATCCGAGCAGTTCTTTCTGCCGCGGGGCGCGCCGTTATAGCCGGTGGAGATGATCTCATCATTACGGACGATTATCGCGCCGTAACGCCTTCTCAGGCAGGTGGAGCGCTCCTGAACCGCGTCCGCTATATCCAGATAATAGTTTATCTTGCTTGTGCGACTGTCCATATAACAATACCGCCTTCTGTCTTTTCTATTATATTATATAACACATACGGCACTTTTCCGCAAGATGTCATGTAAATAATCATAGCAATTTTCAAAACGGCGTGGTATTATATCCGCATGAACAGACGAAATTATCAGAGAGAACTTGATAGGATAATAGCCGGGAGCGACAGACCCCGGCTGCTTCTGCATAGCTGCTGCGGCCCATGCTCCACCTCTGTGCTGGAGTATCTGACGCAGCATTTT
>DCGN01000041.1:22799-25584 GCA_002315275.1 Clostridiales bacterium UBA1777 | reverse complement strand
GAGCTTAGATACGCAGCTCAGCTCGAGGTAATAGACAAGCTCGGCTTCGGAGACAGCGTAAAGGTCATCCGCGAGGAGTGGCAGAGCGAGAGATATTTTGAGACCGTGCGCGGGCTCGAGGATATGGCCGAGGGCGGCATGCGCTGTCATGAATGCTTCCGCCTGCGCCTTAAGGAATGCGCCCGCGTGGCAAAGGAGCGCGGCTTCGACTATTTCTGCTCCACGCTCACGGTATCGCGCCACAAGGATGCGGTTATAATCAACGCCATCGGTGAGGACGAGGCCAAGCTCGCCGGTGCTCACTGGCTCCCGTCAGACTTTAAAAAGCGTGACGGCGAAAACCGCTCCGTTGAGCTTTCGGAAAAGCTCGGCATATACAGGCAGGTATACTGCGGATGCAGGTTCTCCCTTCAGAGAAGGGCTGAGGGCAAGCAGCCCCCGAGGGAGGAAAACGATGGATAAGCGTACGTATAAGATAGTAACTGCCGCCGTAGTCGGCGCGGTCTATGCGGCGCTCACGGTCGCGCTGATGCCGATAAGCTTCGGGATGCTGCAGTTTCGCGTATCCGAGGCGCTGTGCATACTGCCGTTTTTCATGCCGTGCACCGCGTGGGGACTGTTTCTCGGCTGTGCAGCGGCAAATCTCATCTCCGGCAATATAATGGACGTTATATTCGGCTCCCTCGCAACGCTTCTCGCCGCGCTATCCACCGCCGCGATCGGCAAAGCGGGCCGGAGCAGGGCAAGCGAGCTCTGCGCGTGCCTGATGCCTGTTATATTCAACGGCCTTATTGTCGGCGCGGTCATCACCGGCGCGTATAACGGCCTCAACATTTTGGATAACCTCGGCGTTTTTGCCATGAACTGCGGCTTCGTCTCTCTCGGCGAGGCAGGCGTGCTTTTCGCGATCGGCTATCCGCTTATGCGCTATCTCCCGAGGAAACGGTTCTTCACGGATTTTCTCGCAAAGCTGTCATAACGCTTACATTTCCTTGAAAAAAGCAAAAAATATGTTGACACGCGTGAACGGGATAGAGTATAATACTAAACCGACAGCTCAAGAGGCTGCCTATTTTGTCAACTACTTTGGGTAATGACCCAATGTTGAGTAATACACCTGAAAGGAGTGCATCCAAATGCTTCGTACCTACCAGCCCAAGAAACTCCAGCGCAAGAAAGAGCACGGTTTCCGCAAAAGAATGAAGACGGCTAACGGCCGCAAGGTTCTCGCCCGCCGCAGAGCAAAGGGCAGAGCTCAGCTCAGCGCCTGATCTTCACCATCCCATGCGCAGGTGTAAACGTTAATATTTAACAGGGCGGAGCAATCCGCCCTTTAGGTGTTTTCGGAAGTTTTGGCAATGCTACTTGATGGAGGTTCCTTCCTTGAATGTCAGATGCACATTGAAGAAAAACAGCGATTTTCACCGTCTGTACAACAAGGGAAAAAGCGCCGTCACCCCGTATATGGTCGTCTATTGCCGCAAAAACGGCAGGCAGTGCAACCGCCTCGGATACACAGTATCCACGAAGCTCGGGCACGCCTGCGTGCGCAACAGAGTCCGCCGCCGTCTCAGAGAGATATACAGGATCAACTCCCCCCGCTTTAACACGGGTTGGGATATTGTCATCGTGGCGAGGACAAGGTGCGTCGGAGGAGACTATCATAAAATGGACGCGGCCTTTATGGATGCCTGCGGAAAGCTGGGGCTTTTGCAATGAAGAAGCTGCTTCTTGCATTGATCCGCTTTTACCAACGGGCAATATCTCCGTGTTTTCCGCCTTGCTGCCGCTTCATGCCCACCTGCTCGAGATATGCGATACAGGCCATAGAGAAATACGGCGCCTTGAAAGGCTCGTGGCTCGCGCTCAAGCGCATATCCCGCTGTCACCCCTTCCATAAGCCCGGATACAAATATTACGATCCGGTGCCCTGACGCGTCAGATCCGTCCGGCGCGAACTACCCATAACTAAACCAAATAAGGAGTTTCCTATGTGGGCAACAATTACTAAACCCTTCGGCCTTTTCATGATGTGGCTCTATGAGGTCACGGGGAATTACGGTCTTGCCATAATTCTCTTCGCTTTGGCTGTCAACATTGTCCTCTCTCCGTTTATGGCGAAGAGCAAAAAGGGCATGATGCGCACCACCCGCCTCCAGCCTCAGATGCAGGAGCTGCAGGCCCGTCATGCAGGCAATCCCCAGCAGCTTCAGAGGGAAATGCAGGAGCTTTACAGAGAAAACGGTGCAAGCCCCACGTCCGGCTGTCTCTGGTCCCTCATCCCCTTCCCCATCCTCATCGCACTGTACAGCGTCATCCGCCAGCCTATCACCCGCATGATGTACGCCTCCGCGGATGTCGTTGCCGCTCTTACCAACTACTTTGCAAACGAGACTCTCTCCAAGAACTACGCTGAGATCTCTCTTTCAAATCTCGCCCATCAGAACTGGGCGGATGTGACCGCCGCTCTCGGCAGCCGGATCGAAGGCCTCAAGGATATCGACTTCGGCTTCCTCGGCCTCAATCTCGGTGACCAGCCCCAGTGGAACATGCTGTGGACCACGGATTATTCCGATGTACACGTATGGCTTCCCGCTCTGGGTCTGTTCCTCATTCCGTTCATTTCGGCCGCCCTTTCCTGGCTCACGATGAAGGTCAGCAATATGGCCAACCCTCAGGCAGACACTCAGCAGAATGCTCAGATGAAGAGCATGACTATGATGATGCCTCTCATGAGCGTTTGGTTCTGCTTCATCATGCCCGCCGCAATGGGCGTTTACTGGAT